>NZ_JBASOH010000063.1:0-49220 GCF_049658005.1 Azovibrio sp.
TGGCCGAGAAGGTGCAGGCCGCGCTCAACAGCGACAACGAAGCCCAACGTGAGCAAGTGGCGCGCGAGCTGAAGGAAAAAGAAGCCCAGTATCAGGCCGATGGCATCGACCCGGATACCGTGCCCAAGCTAAGGGAATTGCGCCAGAAGCTGGCGCAATACGGCGAGGGTGCCAGCGAACACGAAAACGCCGTGTTCTCGCACCTGCTCACCTTCTTCTCGCGCTACTACCAGGATGGCGACTTCATCAGCCAGCGCCGCTACAAGGGCGACACCTACGCCATCCCCTACGCGGGCGAAGAGGTGATGCTGCACTGGGCCAACAAGGATCAGTACTACACCAAGAGCGGCGAGAACTTCAGCAACTACAGCTTCAAGCTCCCCGAAGAACATGGAAAGCCCGGCCGCACCGTGCATTTCCGTCTGGTGGCCGCCGACACCGCCAAGGACAACCGCAAGGACAACGACAAGGAACGTCGTTTTGCTTTGGTCGAAAAGAAGACCGTCACCCGCATCGACGATCAGGGCGACGAGTACGAAGAAGAAATCCTGCCGGTGGAAGAAGCAGACGGTGCGGACGCCACAGAGCTGATCATCCGCTTCGAGTACGCCGCCCAGCCCAAAGGCACCAAGCAGGAGGCGCTGGTCACCAAGGCGGTAGAGGCAATACTGGCGGATGTCGCCGTCAAGGCACGCTGGCTGGCCTTGGGCAACCGCGCGCCGACGGAGAAAAACCCGCAGCGCACGCTGCTGGAAAAACACCTGACCAACTACACCACCAAGAACACGGCGGATTACTTCATCCACAAGGATCTGGGTGGCTTCCTCCGGCGCGAGCTGGACTTCTACATCAAGAACGAAGTCATGCACCTGGACGATGTGCAAAACGCGGGTGCGTTCGCCGACATCGAGAAGTCCTTGCGCATGATCCAGTGCCTGCGCAGCATCGCGCTGGAGCTGATCACCTTCCTGGCGCAGCTGGAGGATTTCCAGAAGAAGCTGTGGCTGAAAAAGAAGTTCGTGGTGTCCAGCCACTACTGCATCACGCTGGATCGAGTGCCAGAAGCGCTTTATCCAGATGTCGCGGCCAACGAACGACAATGGGCGCAGTGGAAACAGCTGGGCGTCTGGGATGGCGATGCGACGGGGACGGTGGAGGACTTGAAGGCTGCGCCGTATCGGATGGTGGATACGAGCCTGTTTGATGATGAATTCAAGAGGGAACTACTTTCAGGCATCGATAACCTTGATGAGAGCTTCGAAGGGCTTCTCGTTCATGGAGAAAATTTTCAGGCGCTGACGCTATTTCAAAAACTTCTACAAGGTAAAGTGAAGTCGATTTATATCGACCCGCCATATAACACTGGGAAGAGCGACTTTCCGTATAAAGACGGATTTCAGGCGTCAAGCTGGTACACAATGATGCTTGATAGGGCAGAAAGCGCGAAGACGCTTATGTCAAAGAAGGGATTGTTCGCGCTACAAATCGGAGATCAAGAAGCAGGGAGATCACGTCTATTAGTTGAGGATGTTTTCCCTGAGAGAAAGAACTCGGTCGTTGTTCGTCGCGGCATAAAAAATGTGCAAGCACAGTTTTCAGACATCGAAAAATTAAGCCTCGGACATGATGTGATTCACATCTGTTCCGCGCAAGAGGGTGTTCGACTTCCTCATCTTCGGCATCGTCTCAAGAACGGCAAGGATGGAAAGTGGGATACTTTCTGGAGAGGGACAGATCGTGCGACCATGCGCTATGAGTTGTTTGGACAAAATCCATCGACTGGACAGTGGCGCTGGGAAGAAAATCGAGCGAAGCAAGCGATAGAAAATTACGAAAAATTTCTTAAGAGCGAGGCTAACAAGAAATCGCTGGATGAGTGGTGGGCGGAATGCCTCCAAGCGGGTTCTGATTTGGATTTTGTTCGTTGCAATGAGGATGGAGTTGTACAGTATTATGTCCCACCTCAAGATTTCCGCCTTGTAAGCGATAACTGGCTCGACATTCCTGCATCAGGCGGATTCACAGACTTTCCGCATGAGAAGGGCATATTGCTCCTTCAGCGCATTATCGGCTGGAATTGTGAGCAAGGCGATATCGTCCTTGATTACTTTGCTGGCTCCGGTTCAACCTCGCATGCAGTAATTGATCTGGCCAGATATGGCGTGCTTTTGAAGCACATTTCGATTGAACAGGGCGATTATTTCGATACCGTGCTCAAGCCACGTTTGCAGAAAGTCGTATTTTCTGCAGAGTGGGCAAGCGGAAAGCCAACTGCTCCTGGCACCGGCATCTCCCACTGCTTCAAAGTCCTCAAACTCGAAAGCTACGAAGACGCCCTGAACAACCTGCAACTGCGTCGTACGTCCGCGCAGGGCGATCTGCTGAACACGCTGCCGCAGCAGGCCAGGGACGATTACCTGCTCCACTACCTGCTGGACGTGGAAAGCCGTGGCTCGCTGCTGTCCGTGGACGACTTCAAGAAGCCATTCGACAACACCCTGAACGTGGCCGTGGATTCAGCAGGCGCATTCGAGCCGCGCAAGGTCGATCTGGTCGAAACCTTCAACTACCTGATCGGCTTGCGCGTCAAACACATTGATGCCCAGCCTGAACGCGGCTTCGTTACCGTCACCGGTACGCTTCCCAGCGGCGAATCCTGCCTTGTGCTCTGGCGCGACTGCGATGCGCTGGACTACGAAGGCGTCAACAAACTCTGCAACACGCTGGCCATCAACCCGGCGGACAACGAGTTCGATGTGGTCTACATCAACTGTGACCACAACATCCCGACGGTGCTGACGCAGACCGCCGATGAAGGCGGTGCCACCCGTGTGCTCAAGCTGCGTCAGATCGAACCGGAGTTTCTGGAGCGCATGTTCTCGGTGGAGGATGTGTGATGGCCGAGTTTGGCACCCCGGGTATTCAACAGAGAGAGCGAGAGCCAGCTCGAATCAAATCGGTCACCATTGAAGGCTTTCGCAGCCTGAATAACATCCAGAACCTGGAGTTGCCACAGCTCACCGTGCTCATCGGGGCGAACGGTGCAGGCAAGTCCACCTTGATCAGGTTTTTCGAAATGCTCAGCTGGATGCTCAAGGCGAAGAACCTGCAGGAGTTCGTGCTTCGCCACGGGGGAGGCGATGATCAGTTCTTCATGGGGGCGCGCAAGACACCGCGTATCCACGCCGAGCTGTGCCTGGAGACAGCATCTGGCTACAACGACTATCGGTTTGATTTGTCTCACATCTCGGCCGGCGATACGGTCATGGTCATGAACGAAGCCTATCGATATTCGGCCCATGGCATCCCGGCCAAGGCGAAGTGGACCGAGATTGATGCGGTTGGAAAGGAGTCCAGCCTTCTGGACCAGAAGCACAAGAAGACGGTCCAAACGGCCCAAACCATCGTCAATCTCCTGCGCCAGTGCTCTACCTATCAGTTCCATGACACATCCATCAACGCCGCCATTCACAACCGCTGGGATGTCACCGAGTCGTTCCGCCTGCGCTCGGACGGCGGCAACCTCGCGGCTGTGCTGCTGGATCTGCGCAACACGGACAGCAAACGCTACGAACTGATCGTCAAGCAGATTGGCCGGGTGTTGCCTGCGTTCAAGGACTTTGTGCTGGAAGAAGAAGCCGGCAAGGTGTTGTTGCGCTGGGTGGGCCGGCAAAGCGACAAGGTTTTCGGCTCGCACCTCACCTCGGACGGATCGCTGCGCCTGTTCTGCCTGTTGACGCTGTTGAACCTGCCGCCGGAGCGGTTGCCGGACGTGATGTTCTTCGACGAGCCTGAATTGGGGCTGCATCCCCATGCCATCACCTTGGTGGCCGAGATGTTCAAGCGCTTGTCCAGGAAACGGCAGATTTTCATCGCCACGCAGTCTCCGTACCTGGTGGACTGCTTCGAGCTGGAAAACATCATCGTGGCCAGTGCCAACAACGGCGAGACCGTGTTGCGCAACCTGCCGCCCGAGCAATACCAGGAATGGCTCGATGATGAGTATCAGATCTCTGACATCTGGTTGAAACAGGCAGTCGGAGGGATGGAATGATCCGGGTCTGCATTGTTTGCGAGGGCCAGACCGAGGTTGAGTTTGTGAAGTCCTGCCTGGCGCCTTATCTGCGGGGTAGCCAAGTGTTGGCATTTCCGTCGCTGCTTCAGGCTCCCTCAGGGAAACACAGGGGTGGGCGTGTCACGGTGGAGCGCTTGGTCAAGTTCATGTCGCACCAGTACCACCAGACGGACCGCATCAGCACGCTGCTGGACTTCTACGGCTTTCAAGATCGCGCAGGCCGCACACGTGCCCAACTGGAAGCCGACATCGGCGCGGCTGCCCGTTGTCGTATTACCAAGGGCTATGACCCGCGCTATGTGCTGCCTTATGTGCAGATGCATGAATTCGAGGGCCTGCTGTTCACCAACCCCGCAGACTTTGAATGGGCAGAAGACGGCTGGAGCGAAGACGTGAAAGCCGCGTTGATCGCTGTGGCGCAGGCGTTCCCGAATCCAGAAGACATCAACGACAGCCCCGAGACCGCGCCTTCCAAGCGCATCCTGCACATCTTTCCCGACGGCACCTATTCCAAGACCGAGCACGGCCCACTGATCGCGGAGTCCATCGGTATGGATGCTATTCGAGCCAAGTGCCCGGCTTTCAGCGAATGGGTCGGAAAACTTCAAGCCTGGGGAGGCACAGCCTGACATGGCAACCAAAAAACATGCTGGCCGACCGGCCGCAAAAAAACGCAGCTTCCACCAGGAACTGGTGCTCAATCGCTGGGTGCTAGGTTTCTTTCAGGGCGGCACGCTGGCGGCGCTCAAGATGCGCCTGGGCGACGACCGCTTCGGGGGCATCGACGAGGACGGCCAGACCAGGTTCTTTCATGAGCTGACCCGAGGCTTGTTCGATCCCGACAAGGTGCCCGAAGCCGACCTGCGGCGCTACGACTTGAACGTCGTCGCCCACTGGCAGGCCATCACCGCCCAGCGCAACAAGCTGGAAGGCCATGAGCTGCAGATGAAGTACTTCCAGTACCTCTCGCTGCTGTTCACCGAGCTGTATCTGGACTGGTACTTCAACCACCGTCAGGACTTGCTCGATGGCCTGAATGAGGAAATGACGCGCTACCGCGCCGAGACAGGCGCGGAGCCGTTCCGCGATTTCGAGGCAGACGATCTGAACAAGGTCGCCTTCTGGAACGCCACCGGCAGCGGCAAGACCTTGCTGCTGCACGTCAACATCCGCCAGTACCTGCACTACTTCCAGGCGGGGCGCAGCGATCACTTTCCCGACAAGATCATCCTGCTCACGCCCAATGAGGGGCTGTCGCGCCAGCATCTGGAAGAACTGCACCTGTCCGGCTTCGGCTTCTCGAAGTTCTTCAACAAGGCGCAGTCACCGGCGCGCGGCACCATCGAAATCATCGACATCAACAAGCTCGGCGACGAGATGGGCGACAAGACCGTCGCCGTGGATGCCTTCGAGGGCAACAACCTGGTGCTGGTGGATGAGGGGCATCGCGGCACCGGCACGGCGGCCGGGGCGTGGATGAGCCGCCGCGACGCGCTGGTGCGCGGCGGTTTCGCTTTCGAATATTCAGCCACTTTCGGGCAAGCGGTGGCCAAGGGCATGACCGTGGCGGCGGCAGAAGAAGACATCCAGAAAAAGCGCGCCAAGATGCTGTTCAACACCACCAGCCTGCGCAGCCTGGACGACGGGCAGAAGGCGCAACTTGCGCTGACCGCCGAGGACAAGCGCCGCGCGCGCATCACTGCCACGCGCGAGATTTACGCCAAGTGCATCCTGTTCGATTACTCGTACAAGTTTTTCTATGAGGACGGCTACGGCAAAGAGTCGCTGATCCTCAACATGAATGGCGAGGCCTACGAGCAGGCGGACAACGCGCGCAAGTATTTCACTGCCTGCCTGCTGGCCTTCTATCAGCAGCTTTGGCTGTGGAGCACGCACCGCTCGGCGCTTACCGACTTCAACATCGAAAAGCCGCTGTGGGTGTTCGTGGGCAACACGGTGTCAGGCGAGAATTCGGACATTCTGGAAGTGGTGAAATTCCTCGCTGACTTCCTGAACAGCGATGCGCAGATCAAAACCTGGCTGGCCGATTTGATTGCGGACAAGGCCCGGATTCTGGACGCCAAGGGCAACAACATCTTCAGCGGGCGCTTCACGCCCTTGATGGGCTTCAGCGGTCGCGTGGACGAGCTGTACGCCGGCATCCTGCTGCGCGTGTTCAATGCCTCGGCCCGTCAGCGTTTGAAACTGGTCAACATCAAGAGCAGCAAAGGTGAGCTGGCGTTGCGTGTGGGCGATGCCGAGCCCTTCGGCCTCGTCAACATCGGCGACGACGCAGGCTTCTTCGGGATGGCGGAGGGCGTGGAGGCCTTCGACACTGAACGTGACGACTTTGGCGGCGCGCTGTTTGGCACGCTGAACAACAAGGACAGTCGCCTCAACGTACTGATTGGCTCGCGCAAGTTCACGGAAGGCTGGAGCAGTTGGCGCGTATCCACCATGGGTCTGCTGAACATGGGCCAGGGCGAAGGCTCGCAGATCATCCAGCTGTTCGGGCGCGGCGTGCGTCTGAAGGGCAAGGGTTTCTCGCTCAAGCGTACCTTGCCGCAGGACCGGCCCAAGGTCGCGCATCTGGACAAGCTGGAGACGCTCAACATCTTCGGCGTGCGCGCCAGCTACATGGCCGCGTTCAAGGACTACCTGCGCGAGGAAGGTATCACGCCCAGTGACGAAGTGCTGGAGCTGGACTTCCCGACAAGGGCCAACCTGCCCAAAGGCAAACTCAAAACCTTGGCGCTGAAGGATGGCTACAAGGACAACCAGAAACTAGGATTCAAGCGCACGCACTTCCCGTGGCTGTACGAAATTCCCGCGCAGTTCCAAGGGAAGATCAAGCCGCCCCACGTGGTGCTTGACCTGTACCCGCGTGTCGAAGCGCTGTCCAGCAAGGACAAGGGCACAGCCTCCACGACGAAAGCCCGCAACAAGGGCAAGCTGAATCAGACGCTGCTCCCGGCTTTCAATTGGGATCGCATCTATCTGGCCTTGCAGGATTACAAGCTGCAGCGCAGCTGGAGCAACCTGCGGCTGGAACGGCAGAAGCTGATCGACTTCTGCGCGGGTGCACAGGACTGGTACACGCTGTTCATTCCGGCAGCGGAGTTGAATGTCACGACCTTCGCCGACATTTGCAAGCAGGAAGACATCCTGCTACGACTGCTGACGGACTACACCGACCGCTTCTACAAGGCCCTGAAGACGGGCTACGAAGGCCAGTTCTACGACATCACCCACATCGATGAAGATCACGGGTCGATGCTCAAGCTGTACCAGTTCGAGATCGAGAACAGCGACGACGGTCTGGAATATCAGGCCAAGCTGGAAGTGCTGAAGAAGCTGGTGGCGGACGGCAAGATCGGAGAGGCGAGCAAATGGAACGCACCACACATGGTGGCCATCAGCTTCGACCGCCACTTGTACTACCCGCTGCTGGCGTTGGAGGACAAGGATGCAGTGCCGCTGAAGCTGCGTCCGCTGGCGTTTGACGCGCCGAGCGAATGGGAGTTCGTCCGCGATCTGGAGGCGTTCTACCACTCGCCAGACGGCAAGGAAGCTATCGGCCAGCGCAGTCTGTACCTGCTGCGCAATGCGGATCGGGAAGAGAAAGGCTTGGGCTTTGCGTTGGCGGGCAACTTCTATCCGGACTTCCTGCTGTGGCTGGTGGACGATGCCAGCGGCAAGCAGTGGCTGACCTTTGTCGACCCGAAGGGGCTGCGTAATCTCGACCTGTCGCACCCCAAGCTGGGGCTGTACAAGGAAGTGAAGACGCTGGAAACGACGCTGGCATCGCAGGCCAAGGCGGGCGAAGCACCACTGGTCTTGAATGCCTTCGTGCTGTCGCCGACGAAGTTCGCCGACCTGCTCAACGTCGGCGACCCAACAAAGAAGGACGATCTGGAAAGCCGCAACGTGTTGTTCATGGAAGATGGTGCCAGCGCCTACCTGAAAAAACTGTTCCGGGTGTTGGTCTGAGTGCATGCCAGCTGGATGCCATCGGCAAGCATGTTGGGCATGTTGGTCTAGTCTGGCCAGACGCGGATGGCGGCATGGAGTTGGTGTAAGGGCAGGTCGAGATGAGATGTGCGTCATATCGCGTCCGGGTAAAATCCCCCCTTTTTGAAAACGGTGAAGCTTCGTCCATGACTTCTGCCTCCACTTCGCGCCGTTCCTGGCCCCTCTTTTTGCTCGGGGGGCTGCTGCTTCTCGCGCTCCTGGCTTTGGCCGCCTTCCAGGTGGCGGTGCATCTTCTCGAGGCGCAGATCGTTGCGGCTCTGGGGCCCAGGGGGGAGGTGCGGGAATTGAAGGTGGGGCTGACCGGGGTGGAAATCCTCGGCCTGCGCCTGCCGGCTGAAAACCCTTCCGGCAAGGGCGGCTGGCTGGCTCCCGAGTTGCTGCGGGCCGAGCGCATCCTGGTGGTGCCGTCGATTGCCGACCTGCTCGGCGCCCGGGTGGTGCTGCAGAGCATCCGCATCGAAGGGGCTTATCTTTCCATCCTGCGCACCCGGTCCGGGCAGTTGCAGGTGCTGCCTTCCCTGGCCGAAGCCAGCCCGGTCGAGACGCCGGGGAAGGGGGAAAACCCGGCGGGGCAAAAGCCGGGCCGGGCCGTGGAGGTGCGCATCGGCGAGGTCGAGCTGGTCGATAGCACCGTGGATTTCTTCGATGCCTCGATCCGCCAGCCGGCCTTGAAGGTGCGGCTGGAGCAGATCAATGCCCGCCTCGGCCCGCTGCTCCTCCCCGATCTCACGGGCCAGAGCCAGTTGCAGGTGGAGGGGGTGGTCAAGGGAAAGCACCGCGATGGCACCCTGAAGCTCACCGGCCAGGTGGAACTGGCCAGCAAGGAATCGGACCTGGAGCTTCGCCTGCGCGGGGTGGATCTCACTGCCCTGCAACCCTATCTGATCAAGGCGGCGGAAACCGGGGTGCGGCGCGGCAGCATGGACCTCGATCTACACACGACGGTCAGGAATGGCCGCCTGCAGGGTCCGGGAACCCTGACCCTGAACCAGCTCGAGCTTGCCAGCGGGAGCCGCTCCTTCATGGGGATGCCAAGGAGCGCCGTGGTGGCGATGATGAAGGACCGCCAGGGCCGGATCCGCGTCCATTTCGTCCTGTCTGGCAAGCTCGATGACCCGGCTTTTTCCCTCAATGAGAATCTGATGGCCAAGGTGGGCTCCGCCGTGGCGGAGAGCCTGGGCATCAGCCTCGAAGGCCTGGCAAAGGGGGTGGGCGGCGCCGGCAGCGGCGTCGTTCAGGGCCTGGGGAAATCCTTGAACAAGCTCTTCAAGTAAGGGCCCGGAGCCGGGGTGGGGCCGTCCCCCAGGGCGCCGGCAGGCCCGCTCAATGCAGGCTCAAGCCTCCGGAGATGCTGATTGCCTGCCCGGTGACGAAGCTGGCGTCGTCCGAGGCAAGCCAGGCCGCCGTGCCCGCCAGATCCTGAGGGTATTCGAGCCGGGGGATGGCCGAGACTTTTGCCAGCTCTTCGCTCATTTGCTTGAAGTCGTGCTCCTGAACCGTTTCGCTTTGCGTCAGACCCGGCGAGATTGCATTGACGGTGATGCCGAATGCCCCCACTTCAAAGGCCAGCGCCCGGGTGAGCCCAACCACGGCGGCTTTGGAGGTCACATACTGGAGGCCATTGCCGCGCCCCATATACACGGTGTCGGACGATATATTGATGATGCGGCCCCAGTTCTGGGCCCGCATGTCCGGGAAGACCTCGCGGGCGCAGAGCCACATGCCCTTGACGTTGACGGACATGACGCGATCCCAGTCTGCTTCGTCGAGCTCATGAAATGGGCGCGCCGCCCGTTCCAGGCCGATGTGCCGCAGCATGACGGCGGCGTTATTGACGAGAACGTCGATCTTGCCGAAGCGTTGCCGCGCTTTGCCCACCATTTCTTTGATCTGGGCGGCATCGGAGACATCGCACAGGACCGGCATCACCTGACGATCTTCGCTGGCAATTTCTGCCGCCGCTTGCTTTAGGACATCCTCGGACGTGCCGCAGATGACGACATTGGCGCCTTCCTCATAAAGGCGCTTGGCAATGGCTTTGCCGATCCCTCGGCCGCCGCCGGTGACGAGGACGACATGATCCTTCAATCGTTTACAGCTCATTTTCGTTTCTCCTTGCAGGGATGAACTTGGAACTTGGGAAATTGCGTTCCTGGCCTTGATAAACCAAGGTGCTGGATGCTTCATACCATAGCATACGAGTGGTCTGGAACAGTATGGCTTTCCCTGGGAAGAAGATGATGGCATGCTAATGGCCTTGATGGCCCCAATGCGGGGCTTTGCCCCGATCGATTGCAAGGAGCCGCCGTGTCTGCATTCATGCCCTGGTCTGATGAGTTGGTTTTGGGAATCGACTCCATCGATAATCAGCATCGCTGGCTGGTGAATGCCACCAACCAGATCTACGAACAGATCGAATCGCAGAATCCCGATCCTCAGATAGTCGGTGAGGTGCTCGAAGGGTTGGTGGATTACACCATGAACCATTTCGTTCTCGAGGAAGACCTGTTCAAGCGTTTCAACTATCCCGAAACTGCGGCTCACAAGCAGGAGCACGACAAGTTTACCCATCAGGTCATGAACCTGCTGCTTGATTTCGAACGGGGTGAGCCGGTTACCGAGGATGCGCTGGAATTTCTCAAGGCCTGGTTGATTCACCACATCCTGAGGGTGGACAAGGCCTATGTGCCCTTCCTGAAAGCCAATGGCGTCGTCTGAAGCGGGGCAGTCGTTGCGCTTTCCTCGTGCGTTCTCAGCTGCGGCTGGGGCAGCCGTTCCGGTACCGGAAATTGCGCCTCGTCCGATGCCGTCGCGGCCACGGCCTGGGCTTCCTGGATGCCCGGGTGCCAATGCACCAGTTCCATGCGGCCGTCCTGGTGTTCGACGATGGCCGTGCAGCTATCGACCCAGTCGCCACAGTTGATGTAGGTCATGCCCTGCATTTCGCGCAGGGTGGCCCAGTGGATGTGGCCGCAGATCACCCCATGCAGGCCCCGCTGGCGCACTTCATGGGCGACGGCATCCTCGAAATCGAAGATGAAATTCACCGCTTTCTTCACCTTGCGCTTGGCGTAGCCGGCCAGGGACCAGTAGCCGGGACGGCGCAGCTTGCGGCGCAGCCAGGAGAGGAGGAGGTTGGCGCGCACCAGGATGTTGTAGGCCATGTCGCCGATCACGGCGATCCAGCGGTGACAGTAGGTGATCTGGTCGAATTCGTCGCCGTGCACCAGCAGGTAGCGGCGGCCATCGGCCGCCGTATGCACCCATTCCCGCTCCACCCGGATGTCGCCAAAGGCGGTGCCCACGTATTCCCGCAGGGCTTCGTCGTGGTTGCCGGGGATCAGCATGACATGGTTTCCATGCCGGGCCCGGCGCAGGATTTTCTGTACCACCGTGTTTTGGGCCGCCGTCCAGTGGATGCCCCGGCTCATGGCCCAGAAGTCGATGATGTCCCCCACCAGATACAGGTATTCGGAGGGATATTCCTTGAGGAAGTCGAGCAGCGGTCCGGCCTGGCAGGCGCGGGTGCCCAGGTGCACATCGGAAATGAAAACGGAACGTACCTCGGGCATCAGTCGGGCACGATCTGTAAAAAATGGTTTTCCTGGCCCGGCAGCCGGGCGTGGCGCCGGATGATGTGCAAGAAGATGGCTTCCAGGTGTTCGTGGATGCGTTCCCAGTCGATGGGGGCGACCCGTTCCCGGGCCGCGGCGCCAAGGCGCTCGCGCAATTCCGGCTCTGCCGCCAGACGGCGGGCGGCGGCAATGAATTCGGCTTCATTGCCCGGGGTGGCCAGCAGCCCCGAGCCGCCGTCCTCGATCACTTCCCCCGCCGCCGCACAACGGTAGGCCAGTACCGGCAGTGCGCTGGACATGGCTTCCAGGGTGACATTGCCGAAGGTCTCGGTGAGGCTGGGGAACAAGAACAGGTCACCGGAGGCATAGTGGGCAGCCAGGTCTTCGCCGCTGCGCATGCCGGCAAAGTGGGTCTCCGGCCAGGCCTGGGCCAGACTCTTGCGGGCCGGTCCGTCACCCACCAGGATCAGCCGGGCATCCGGGCGGAGCGCGCGGATGGCCTGGAAGGCCTTGAGGGCCAGGGGCAGGTTCTTTTCCGGCGCCAGACGGCTGACCACCAGCACCGCCAGGCCATCGGGTCCCAGGCCCCATTCCCGGCGCAGGCTCTGGGAGCGGCGACCGGGATGGAACAACTGGCGATCCACCCCCCGGGCCAGGACTTGCAGATTGGCGTAGCCCTGCTGGCCCAGGTCCCTGGCCATTTCGGCGGTGGGCACGAAAGTGGCGGCGGTGCGGTTGTGGAAACGTTTCAGGTAGCTGGCCACGGGCTGCTTCAGCCAGCCTATGCCGTAATGGCGGCTGTAATGGTCGAAATTGGTGTGAAAGCTCGATGTCACGGGCAGCTTCAGCTTGTGGGCCACGGTCACCGCCGATCTGCCCAGGGGGCCTTCGGTGGCCACATGGACCAGGTCAGGGGGATTGTCGGACCAGTGCTGTTGCAGCCGCCCACCCAGGGGTAAACCGAAACGCAGGCCGTCGTAGCCGGGAATGGGGACCCCGACCGCCAGCATCTCGAGGAAATTTTCTGTCTGGCGCGGAATGTCTGCCGGTCCCTGGCGCGGTCGTACCAGCTGCACCGAGTGTCCCCGGGCCAGCAGTCCATCCACCATGCGGCCCAGAGTCATGGCGACCCCATTGATCTCGGGGGGGAAGGTTTCCGTCACCATGGCCACCCGCAGGCGGGGCTTGCGGGCCAGGCGCGGGATGCTGTTGTCGTCTTGGTTCATGGTGTCGATGGTGGCGGCCCGGAACGACAAGGGTTTGACGATTTTGTGATGCTTTTCTTACTTGCTCCGCTGCGCCGCCAGCATACTGCCGGGGCGCGAGGCGTATGCCGTCCAGGCTTGCCCCGGGCGTTGATCCGGGTTACAAATGCGCCTGTCCGGCCAGCCGCAGCCACCGGATCTTCCGAACGACAACAAAGGAGAGTTCAATCATGTCAGCCAAAACCGCCAGCAAGAAACCCGGCAGCAAAGGGGCCTCCAGCGAGGCCGCCCTCGACATTGGCATCAACGACGAGGAGCGTGCCAGGATTGTCGAAGGTCTTTCCCGTCTGCTGGCCGATACCTACACCTTGTACCTGAAGACTCACAACTTTCACTGGAACGTGAAGGGGCCGATGTTCAATACCCTGCATCTGATGTTCGAGACCCAGTACAACGAGCTGGCCCTGGCCGTGGACCTGATTGCCGAGCGCATCCGCGCCCTGGGCTATCCCGCCCCCGGCACCTATAGCGAGTTTGCCCGGCTCACCTGCATTCCCGAGCCCGAGGGCGTGCCCCATGCCGAGGAAATGATCGTGCAACTGGTGGAAGGCCAGGAGGCCGTGGTGCGGACCGCCCGCAACCTGTTCCCCGTGGTGGATGCCGCCCGCGATGAGCCCAGCGCCGACTTGCTCACCCAGCGCATGCAGGTCCATGAAAAGACGGCCTGGATGCTGCGCAGCCTGCTGGAATCCTGATTTCCAACAGTTTTCGGTCGTGCCATGCAAAACGGGCGGGGAATTCCCCGCCCGTTTTGCATATCCGCCCGGCGCGGCTCGTTGCCGGGTGGCTGGTGACACGAGGCGTTTACTCGGCGGCGGCCAGGGTCTTGCGAAACCGCGCCAGCGAGAACGTGAACAGGATCGATCCGATCACGGTCAGGCTGATCAGCTGTGGCCAGACCACCTCCAGGCCAGCGCCGCGATAGAGAATGCCGTGGGACAACAGCACGAAGTGGGTGTTGGGCGCTGCCAACATCACGAACTGGACGAGTTCCGGCATGCTTTCGCGCGGGGTGCTGCCACCGGAGAGCATCTGCAGGGGCAGCAGCACCATCAGCAGCAGCATGCCGAACTGCGGCATCGAACGAGCCAGGGTGGCCAGGACAATCCCCAGCGAGGTGGTGGCAAAGAGATGCAGGGCCGCACCGAAAAAGAACAGCGGCAGCGAGCCTTCGATGGGCACGCCCATCAGGCCGCGCACCACGACATTGAGGGAGAAGGCCGAGGCGACGAGCACCACGGCCGCCATCGCCAGCACCTTCGAGGCCATGATCTCGAACGGGGAGACCGGCATCACCAGGAGGTGTTCGAGGGTGCCGTGCTCGCGCTCGCGGATCAGGGCCGCGCCGGTGAGCACGATGGAGAGCATGGTGATGTTGTTGATGATCTGCATCGCCCCGCCGAACCAGGACTTGTTGAGCTCGGGGTTGAAGCGGGCGCGCAGCACCAATTCCACCGGCGGGATCGATACCGCGCGTTCGCGGCGCACGAACTCGTTGATCTGATCCAGGACGATGGCCTGGATGTGGCCGCTGCCGGTGAAAGCCTGGCTCATGCGCGTGGCATCGACGCTGAGCTGGATGGTCGGGGAGCGCCGGGCAAGCACATCGCGCTGAAAGCTGGCCGGGATGTACAGGGCGAAGGTGTCGAGCCCGGCATCCATGCGCGCATCCAGCTCGGAGAGGGCGATCCGCGTCGGCGGCATGAAGTAAGGAGGATAGAGGGCATCGACAATGCGCTCGGAGAGCGGCGAGTGGTCCTCGTCGATGACCGCGATCGGCGCCTTGTGCAGCGTTTCCGGGATGGCCGTGGCGGCGGTGTAGATCGAGAAACTGAAGGCATAGACGATCAGCACCAGCATGATGGGGTCGCGCAGCAGGCTATAGAGTTCCTTGATGCCGAGCTGGGTGATGTTGCGGATGTGTTGCTGTTTCATCGTTGTTGCTTCCTGAGCAGCAGGGCGGTCAGGCCGATCAGGGTGGGAATGCAGATCAGGAGCGGCACGAAAGAGGACTGCAGATCGGCAAATTGCAGCGCCTTGGAGAAGGTGCCGCGCGAGATGATCACGAAGTAGGTGGTCGGAAAGATATTGCCGATCAAGCGTCCCGCGCCTTCGAGCGAGCCGACCGGATCAATCAGGCCGGAGAACTGCACCGCTGGCAGGATGGTGAGGATCGAGGTGCCGAACAGGGCGGCCACCTGGCTGCGCACGAAGGTGGAAATGAGCAGGCCCAGGGCGGTGGAGCAGGTCACATAGAGTAGCGCGCCCAGCGTGAGGGCCGCGAAGCTGCCGGTGACCGGTACGCGGAACAGCACCACGGCCATCAGCACCAGCAATAGAAAACTCACCATGGACAGCACGATATAGGGAATCTGCTTGCCCAGCAGGAATTCGAGCCGGGTGCTCGGCGTCACGTAGAAGTTGATGATCGAGCCCATTTCCTTCTCGCGCACCACCGACAGGGTGGCGAGAATGGCCGGGATGAGCATCAGCAAGAGCGGAATCACCGCCGGCACCATCGCCGGCAGGCTGCGCACGTCGGGGTTGTAGCGAAAGCGCGTCTCCACGGTCGCCAGCGGCGCCCCGCCGGCATCCCCCAGGGCCTCGCGCAGGCGCTGACTCAGCCAGTGCTGGTGGATGCCCTGCACATAGCCGCGCACCGTCTCGGCACGGGTGGGCATGGCGCCGTCAATCCAGGCGGCGATCTGGACCGGCCGGCCGTGCAGCAGATCGCGCCCGAAGCCGGGTGGAATCTCGATGGCCAGGCTGATCTCGCCGGTGCGCATGCGCCGGTCGAGCTCGGCATAGTTGGCGAGCGGCGCTTTCTCGGAAAAATAGCGGGAGCCAGACAGGCTCAGGCTGTAATCGTGGCTGAGGCTGGTCTGGTCGTGGTCGAGCACTGCATAGGCCAGATCCTCCACATCCATCGTGATGCCGTAGCCGAGTACGAGCATCAACAGGAGGCTGCCCAAGACCGCCAGCGTCAGCCGGATCGGGTCGCGCTTGAGCTCCAGCGACTCGCGCAGCGTATAGCTGAACAGCCGCCGCAGGCTGAAGCTGCGGCTGGCCGCGTGGGCGAATGCCGGCGGAGCGGCATCGTCCGCGCTCGCCGGGGGGGCTGGCCGGGCCGGCTCCAGCAAGGTTTCGCGGGTGGCTTCTTGCAGGTAGGCAATGAAGGCGTCTTCGAGCGTGGCGGCGCCGCGCGTCGCGATGATGGCCTGGGGCGTATCGCTTGCCAGCACACGGCCGGCGTGCATCAGCGAGATGCGGTCGCAGCGCTCGGCCTCGTTCATGAAATGGGTGGAAATGAAGATGGTGACGCCATCGCGGCGGGAAAGCTCGATCAGGGCGCGCCAGAAGGCATCGCGCGCCACCGGGTCCACCCCCGAGGTGGGCTCGTCGAGAATCAGCATCTCGGGGCCGTGGATCATCGCCACCGCCAGCGACAGGCGCTGCCGGTCTCCGAGCGGCAGCGCATCGGGCAGCGCATCGAGGATGTCGGTTAGATCAAAGCGTTCGGCCATGGCCTGCACGCGCGGCTCGATGTCGGCTTCCGGCATGCCGAACAGGCGGGCGTGCATGACCAGGTTCTGGCGCACGCTGAGCTCGTTATAAAGGGAAAAGCTCTGTGTCATGAAGCCGACGCGATGGCGGGTGGCGAGGTCGTTGGCATCGAGCGGTTTGCCGAACAGCAGCGCTTTGCCCTCGGTCGGGGGGAGCAGGCCGGTGAGCATCTTCATGGCGGTGGTCTTGCCGCAGCCGTTGGAACCCAGGAAGCCGAAAATCTCGCCGCGCCGGATGCGGAAATTGACCCCATCCACCGCGGTGAAGTCGCCAAAGCGCATGGTGAGATCGCACGCCTCGATGGCGATTTCGGCATCGGCATCGGTGGATGGGGGAATGATCTCCACCGGCCGGTAGCCGGCGCGTTTTTCTTCCGGCAGCAGGGCGATGAAAGCCTGTTCGAGCGTGGTGCTGCCGGTGCTCGCCAGCAATTCGGCGGGGGCGCCGGTGGCGAGCACGCGCCCGGCATCCATCGCCACCAGCCAGTCGAAACGCCCGGCTTCCTCCATGTAGCCGGTGGCCACCAGGACGCTCATGCCCGGTCGATCGGCGCGGATGTCGTCGATCAGGGCCCAGAACTGGCGGCGCGAGAGCGGGTCGACGCCGGTGGTGGGCTCGTCGAGGATCAGTAGTTCGGGGTCGTGGATCAGGGCGCAGCACAATCCGAGCTTTTGTTTCATGCCGCCCGAGAGCTTGCCGGCCGGACGGTCTGCAAACGGCGCGAGCCCGGTGGCGGCCAGTAGCGTGTCAATGCGCCGCTTGCGCTCGGCACGGTCATGGCCAAACAGGCGGCCAAAGAAGTCCACGTTCTCCATCACCGAGAGGGTGGGGTAGAGATTCTTGCCCAGCCCTTGCGGCATGTAGGCGATGCGCGGCGAGGCTTCGGCGCGGAAACGGGCGCTCGCCATGTCGCCACCCAGCACCTCGATCTGCCCCTGTTGCAGAGCCTGCACACCCGAAACCAGGGCGAGCAGGCTGGACTTGCCGACCCCGTCCGGGCCGATCAAGCCGGCCATCAGCCCGGCGGGGATGTCGAGGTTGATGTCCCGCAGTGCCTGCGCCTTGCCGTAGCTGAGCCCGACGCCATGGAGGCACGCAACCGGAGCGACCGGAGCGGCCGGAGCGGCGACGTCGTTCATTTGGGCAGCTTGACTTGCAAGTGCGGCGGCCAGGGCGCGCTGGGGTCGAGCGTGACATAGGCCACCCCGGGCAGGCCGGTCTTGACCTGGGTCAGGTGCTTCACCAGCAGTTCCTCGGGAATCTGCGCCCGCACGCGGAACATCAGCTTCTCGCGCTCGACCTCGGTTTCCACCGTTTTCGGGGTGAACTGCGCCACGTCGGCGACGAAGGAGATGTGCGCCGGAATCACATACTGCGGCAGGGCATCGAGCACCAGCCGGGCCTCGCTGCCCAGGGCGACGCGGCCGACGGCCCGGGTGGGAAGAAAGAAGGTCATGTAGACGTCCTTCAGGTCCACCAGGTTGAGCACCCGTCCACCCGCCCCCACCACTTCGCCGGCACGGGCCACGATCAGCTGCACGCGGCCATCGCGCGGCGCCTTCAGCAGGCTGTCCTCGATGTCGGTGCGGATGCGGTCTGCCTCCGCCTGCGCCGCTTCCACCGCCGACTCGCTGCCCTGGATCTGGTTGCGGGCCGCCGCAATCGCGGCGTCGCTGGCCGCCACCTGCGCCCGGGCGGCGGCGAGTACGGCTGCGGCGCGATCGACCGCTTCGAGGTAGTCGTCGAGTTGTTGCTGCGAGATGAATCCCCGTTTGCGCAGATCGGTGAAACGCTGGGCGCGCCGCTGGGCGGCCGCCAGCTCGGTCTGGCGCTGCACCACCAGGGCCTGTGCGGCGGCCTTTTCGCTCTCGCGCTGGGCAAGCTGGCTGCGTGCCGTGCTCACCGCTTCTTCGGCCTGCCGGATGCGGGCCTCGGCCTGCCGCAGCTGCGCCTCCAGCGAGTCGGTGTCCATGTGCACCAGTTCCTGGCCGGTGTGGACCAGCTCGCCTTCCTCTACCTCGATGGACTTGATCCGCGCCGGCTGGCGGGCCGCGATGTCGATCTCCACCGCCTCGATACGGCCATTGCCGCTGACGATGTGCTCCATCGCCCCATTGCCGTTGTGCTGCAGCCAGAAATACGCCGCCACCGCGACTCCTGCGACAACGATGCCCGACCCAAGCGCCCAACGTTTGATGTTCATGTTTGCTTCCTCATGTTTGCATCCTCATGGTAACAACTTCGCGCCGGGGTGTGTCAAAGCGCAAGCCGGCACAGCACTCGTCCCTCCTCCGGCGCATCAGAGGTGGCAGATGAAAAAACCCCGAAGCCCGGTTCGAGGACTGCCGGCTCAGGGACTATAATTTCCACCCTCCCAGACCAGAGAGAGACAACATGACCCAAGCCACCCGCCACTGCCCCCTGCTCATTCTCGGTTCCGGCCCTGCCGGCTACACCGCCGCCGTCTATGCCGCGCGCGCCAACCTGAAACCGGTGCTGGTCACCGGCCTGGCTCAGGGCGGGCAGTTGATGACCACCACCGAAGTGGACAACTGGCCGGCGGATGCGGATGGCGTTCAAGGTCCCGAACTGATGGCCCGCTTTGAGCGGCATGCCCGTCGTTTCGACACCGAAATCATCTTCGACCACATCCACACGGTCAAACTGCAGCAAAAGCCCTTCACCCTGAGCGGCGACGCCGCGACCTACACCTGCGATGCCCTGATCATCGCCACCGGCGCCTCGGCCATGTACCTGGGGCTGCCCTCCGAAGAGAAGTTTGCCGGCAAGGGCGTCTCCGCCTGTGCCACCTGCGACGGCTTCTTTTACCGCAACAAGCCCGTGGCGGTGGTGGGCGGCGGCAACACCGCCGTGGAAGAGGCCCTGTACCTGGCCAACATCGCCAGCCATGTGACCCTGATCCACCGCCGGGAAAAATTCAAGGCCGAAAAGATCATGGTGGACAAGCTCTCCCGGAAGGTGGAAGAGGGCAAGATCACCCTGCTGCTCGATTCCGTCCTGGAAGAGGTGGTGGGCGACGATACCGGTGTCACCGGCCTCAAGGTGAAAAACATGAAGACCGGCGCGGTACAGGACGTGGCCGTCCCCGGGGTGTTCATCGCCATCGGCCACAAACCCAATACCGGCATCTTTGAAGGCCAGCTGGAAATGGAAAACGGCTACCTCGTGACCCGGGGCGGGCGCCACGGCAATGCCACCCAGACCAGCATCGCAGGCGTCTTCGCCGCCGGCGACGTGCAGGACCCGATCTACAAGCAGGCCATCACCAGCGCCGCCTCCGGTTGCCAGGCGGCCCTTGACGCCGAGCGCTACCTGGACAACCTGGGTGGTGTTGGCCTGGCAACGGACTGACGCCATGGCGCGGCGACGCGCCCTGCATCCTGCCTTCGACGCCCTGGCCGGTCTGGCAAAGGCCCGGGTGCCGCAGCCTCCCAAACCGCCCAGGGAGGCCCCGCTGGCTCCCGGCGACCGGGCCCTGTTCCGGGCTGCCATGGCAGGGGTGCGCCCCTTGCCCCCTACCGGCCGCGCCGAGATCGAGCCCCTCCGCCCCAGACCCCTGCCCCGCCAACGCCATCTGGACGAGGCCGCCGCCTTGGCCGAAGCCCTGCTGGGGCCGCTCAGTTTTGAAGACCGGCTCGACATGGGCATCGAGGACGCCTACCTGCGTCCCGGCCTGCCGCGTCGCCTGCTTTCCGATCTGCGCAAGGGGCGCTGGGTGATCCAGGCGGAACTGGACCTGCACGGTCTGTACCGGGAAGAAGCCCGGGAGGAACTGGCCCACTTCCTGGCCGCTTGCCTGATCCGGGAAGTTCGCTGCGTGCGCATCATCCACGGCAAGGGACTATCCTCCCCCGGCGGCGAATCGGTGCTGAAAGCCCTGTCGCGCCACTGGCTGGCCCGCCGCGATGAAATTCTGGCCTTTTGCCAGGCCAAACCCCACGACGGGGGCGAAGGTGCGCTGCTGGCGCTGCTGAAGGCCCCGAAACACAAGGGCTGACCGGATTCCCAAGCCCGCCCGCCCGGGCTGACGCGGCGGCGGCTATCAGATCGCGGCTTCGCCCGTTTCCCCGGTACGAATGCGCACCACCTGTTCCACGGGCAGCACGAAAATCTTGCCGTCGCCGATCTTGCCGGTACCGGCGGCCTTGATGATGGCCTCGATGGCGGGTTCCACGATCGCCTCGGCCACCACGATCTCCAGTTTGATCTTGGGCAGGAAATCCACCACATATTCGGCGCCCCGGTAGAGCTCCGTGTGGCCCTTCTGGCGACCAAAACCCTTGACTTCGGTCACCGTCAAGCCGGTAACGCCGATTTCGGACAGGGTTTCCCGGACTTCGTCCAACTTGAAGGGCTTGATGATGGCTTCGATTTTTTTCATGCTCGTCTCTCCTGGAAATCAAAATTCGTCCGCATAGCGGTTGGTAATTGGATAGCGCCAGTCCTTGCCGAAGCCACGGGCCGTGATGCGCACCCCGACCGGAGCCTGGCGGCGTTTGTATTCGGCCATGCGCAGCAGGCGCACCACCTTTTTGACCGCGGCTTCGGGCAGACCGGCCGCGATCAGCTCCCGGGGGCTGCGATCCTCTTCCATGTAGCCCTGGACGATGGCATCGAGGATGTCATATTCCGGCAGGGAATCCTGGTCCTTCTGATCGGGCCGCAGCTCGGCCGAGGGAGGCCGCACGATGACGTTTTCGGGAATGGGTGGATCATCCGGGCTGAGGCGGTTGCGGTAGCGGGAGAGACGATACACCAGCGTCTTGTAGACATCCTTGATGACGGCAAAGCCGCCCGCCATGTCGCCATACAGGGTGCAGTAACCCACGGCCATCTCCGACTTGTTGCCGGTGGTCAGCACCAGAGCGCCGGTCTTGTTGGAAAGCGCCATCAGGATCACGCCCCGGGCCCGGGCCTGGATGTTCTCCTCGGTGGTATCAGCCGGCAAGCCGGAAAAATGCGGCGCCAGCATCGCCTCGAATGCCTGCATGGCGGGCTGGATGCCGATCTCGTCGTAGTGGATGCCCAGGGCTTTGACGATGGCGCGGGAATCGTCCAGGCTCATCCGGGCGGTGTAAGGGGAGGGCATCATCACCGCCCGCACCTTGTCCGCCCCCAGGGCATCGACGGCGATACAGACGGTGAGCGCCGAATCGATGCCGCCGGAAAGGCCGATCAGGACGCCGGGAAAGCGGTTCTTGCCGACATAGTCGCGCACCCCCAGCACCAGGGCCTGATAGGCCTCGGCTTCCTCGGGCAGGATCGGGGCTACCAGGCCAGGCTGGATGTCGCCCTCCCGAAAATCGACCAGCATGCTGCCAACCTCGAACTGGGGCAGGCGGGCCATGACCTGGCCGGTCTTGTCGAGCGCGAAGGAGCCGCCATCGAACACCAGCTCGTCCTGGCCCCCCACCAGATTGGTGTAGACGGCGGGAATTCCGTTTTCCACCACCCGCTGGCCGAGAATTTCCGCCCGTTCGGACTGCTTGCCCAGGTGGCAGGGGGAGGCGTTCAGGACCAGCAGCACTTCGGCCCCGGCTTCCCGGGCCCGGCGCGCCGGTTCCGGGTGCCAGACATCCTCACAAATCGTGAGGCCGCAACGCACCCCTTGCACCTCCACC
Organism: Azovibrio sp.; assembly: GCF_049658005.1. NCBI lineage: Bacteria > Pseudomonadati > Pseudomonadota > Betaproteobacteria > Rhodocyclales > Rhodocyclaceae > Azovibrio > Azovibrio sp. The sequence continues at coordinate 22,154 of NZ_JBASOH010000063.1, forward strand.
ACCAGGGGATCGACACCGGGCACAAAGTAGCGGGCCTCGTCAAAAACCTCGGTGTTGGGCAGGCGCAGCTTGCGGTAGGTGCCGCGCCGCTGGCCCGCGTACAGCACCGTGGCGCTGTTGTGGCAACGGCCCTCCACCACCTCCGGGTGCCCCAGGATCAGGGTGACGCCGGGTTCGAGGCGGACGGCAAGCTGCTCCACGGCCCGGTCGCAGGCACGCAGAAAGTCGGGGCGGAGCAGCAGGTCTTCCGGGGGATAGCCGCACAGGGCCAGCTCCGGCGTCAGGACCAGCCCGGCCCCGGCCAGCCAGGCTGCGTTGGCCGCGGCTGCAATCAGGCCGACATTGGCCTCCAGGTCGCCCAGGATCGGATTGATCTGGGCCATGGCGATTTTGAGTGAGGACATGGGGTGCCACTATACAAAAACAATGCCCGCCTGGGGGCGGGCATCGCGGGTTTTTCCAGCCGCCGGAACCGATCAGAACTTGGGCTTCTGCTTGCTGGCTTCGAAACGTTTCACGGAATTCAGGATTTCCTGCTTGGCAGCGGCCAGATCCTTCCAGCCCTTGACCTTGACCCACTTGCCCTTTTCCAGATCCTTGTAGTGCTCGAAGAAATGCGCGATCTGTTGCAGCAGCAGGGGCTGCAGATCGTCAAGACCCTGCACCTTGTTGTACAAGGGAGTCAGCTTGGAGACGGGCACCGCCATCAGCTTGGCGTCGATACCGGATTCATCTTCCATTTCCAGCATGCCCAGGGGGCGGCAACGCACCACCACGCCGGGCTGCAGGGGATAAGGAGCCACCACCAGCACGTCCACCGGGTCGCCATCTTCGGACAGGGTGTGGGGAATGAAACCGTAATCGCAGGGGTAGTGCATGGGGGTGACCATGAAACGGTCCACCAGAACGCAACCGGAATCCTTGTCCAGCTCGTACTTGATGCCGGGAGTGTTGGCGGGGATTTCGATGACGACGTTGAAATCGTTGGGGATATCCTTGCCGATGGACAGTGCTTCGATGTTCATTGTTATGGTGCTCCGGAGGTGAAGGGGAAAGGCCCGATTATATCTTCTGGGCTGTTTCCCTAAAGGAGTCCGTGACGACATATTTTCTCCCGGTTTTCTCCCGCCCGGCAGCAATGCCCGGCCAGGCAGGCCCAGCGCATGAATGTCAGACGGATCGCGAGGCCGAGCGCAGGAGAGGCCGGAAGGGGTGGCGATGGGGTGGCGATGGGGTGGCGATGGGGTGGCGATGGGGTGGCCAGGCGCAGGGCATCGGCGGCTCCCAGCCTGACCTCTGGCCCGTGCCCCGGCTGCAACACGATGGCACGGCATCATTTTCTCCTTTTGGTCTGGTGCGCACACCTATGGGAGAATCGGCAACTCTTGGCAATTCATGGTTAATGGCGGCAAGGGCGAGACGATGGCGAACGTTGAAGATGAAATCCTGACCCTGGACGAGCTTGCTGCCTACCTGAAGGCAGGCAAGCGCACGGTCTACAGGCTGGCCGCGGCCAAGAAGATCCCGGCGTTCAAGGTGGGTGGGACATGGCGATTTTCGCGTGCAGACATCGACCGCTGGATCAAACAGCAGTCGATGGAAGGGCTTGCCACCGGTGGTGACGGGGATGACACAGCCGATGGCCAATCGAACGATGGGGAGCGTAAGTCATGCTGGGACTGACTCTGCGGGAAGAATTCCGGGGCAAGCGCCTCAAAGGCACAGCCATTGAGCTCTCCAACGACACGAACACCGGCGCGACTCAGATCGCCGCGAAGGAATTTCTCGAGATCACGTATCCGACCCACGACCTGCTGAAGGGGATCGAGGCTGTCGGCCCGAACCAGGGGCGCCCGGTGGTCGTGATTGGCGAGCGGGGCCTCGGTAAGTCGCACTTGATGGCCGCGCTCTACCACGCCGTCAACGATGCGACCTCAACGGGTGCGTGGCTGAATTCGTGGGCCACCACCTTGGGTGATCCGCAGATCGGCAAGATCGGGCTGCGCAGCGGAATGACGGTGATCGGTGAGAGCCTGCACCGGCAGCGCTACAAGTTTCTATGGGACTTGCTGTTCGAGCGCCATCCCCACGGCACCTACATCAAGGGCAAGTGGGAGGGCATGGGCGCGGCCAAGACCGACATCCCGTCCGACAAACTGATTCTCGAGCTGCTGCAGCACACGCCGACGATGCTGCTGCTGGACGAATTCCAGACCTGGTACGACGGCCTGACCAACACCAAGCAGTATCCGTGGAAGAACTGGGCGTTCAATTTCATCCAGATCCTGTCCGAGATCGCCAAGGAGCATCCGGAATTGCTGGTGCTGGTCATCTCGGTTCGCAATGGCGGCAGCGACGCCTACCAGCAAGTGCATCGCGTCAATCCGGTCGCCATCGACTTCATGGCGGGCGGCAATCCCGAGCGAGTACAGCAGGATCGGCGCCGGATGCTGCTGCATCGCTTGTTCACCAACCGCCTGCAGATCACCAAGCTTCAGATCGCTTCGCTCATTGAACCTCACGTCACCGAGAGCCTGCGCTTGATGGAGGTACCTGCCGCCGAGCATGAGCGCAAGCGCAGGGAATTCCTGGTGTCCTGGCCGTTTGCCCCGCATCTGCTGCGCCTGCTTGAAGAACAGGTGCTGATTGCGACCGACGCGCAGGAAACGCGCGACATGATTCGTATCCTGGCCAACCTCTACAAAAGTCGTGGTGAGGCGGCACCGGTGCTCACGGCTGCGGACTTCCGTCTTGATGACGATGCATCGGGCATTGGCGCGCTGCTCGACTCCGTCTCCAACGAGCACCACCGCACGCTGCGCGCGAAGGCCCAGCAGAACATCATTTCGGTCACCGAGGCAGTGTCCGACCACGCCAATCCTGCCCCGCACCTCCAGGAGATCGTGGGCGCGTTGTGGCTGCGATCCATTGCTGTCGGCAACTTGGCCGGTGCCGAACCAGCAACGCTACAGGTCGACATCACGCGCACCAAGGCCATCGACGACAACGCGTTCCAGGTCGAGCTGGCGACCATTGTCGAGAACAGCTTCAATATCCACCAGGACGGCTCCCGGCTGGTCTTCAAGGAAGAAGAGAACCCTCGCGCCAAGCTGATGGCCTGCGCCCGCAACGACAAGCTGTTCGCAGATGGCTCCGATCAGGCGCAGCTGGCCAAACAGGTTCGCTACGTGATCGGCGGCAGCGACGAGGTCGCAAAAAACTTCCGTGTGATCGCGCTGCCGAAATCCTGGCAAACAGACCCGTGGACATCACTCGACGAAGCCGAACGACCCGAGCGCTGGGACGACCGTCTGCCCATCCTGGTGCTGCCGGAAGAGCCGGAAAAAATCGATCAGACGCTCGGCCGCTGGCTCAAGGATCACCTGCAAAAGCGCCGCAACACCATTCGCTTCTTGCTGCCCAGATCTGGTTCCACCCATGCCTTCCTGGATCGCGACCTGCTCATCCTCGCGCGCGCTGAAATGAAGGCGCAGGAATGGAGCGGCCACAAGGCCACAAACCCGGCGGAATATAAAAAACTCCACAAAGAATTCGAAGGCACCCTGCGTGACAACCTGAAGAAGCGCTTTGACCGTTTCGCTGTCCTGCACCGCTACGACCACCAGAACCCGCAGCAATCCCTGTTCAGTGTCGAGCACCTGAAAAAGCAAGGCGCACAAATCCCCGAAGGTATCGAGGAAACGCTGACCAACGATCTCTTCGTGCCTGAAGACTTCGAAGACCTCGTGCTCGAGGCGGCCTCGGAGAATGCGTCCCTTGGCAAGCTGCTGCGCGAACTGCAGGAGCCACGTCCGGCAGGCCAGGACTGCATCCCCTGGCTGGGTGAAACCGCCATGAAGGAGCGCATCCTGCGCCTGTGCGCACGCGGCAAGATCGCCATCAACCTGCGCAATCTGGAGCATCTGCAAACCCACGCAGGCGAAGACGAGGAATCTGCGTGGCGGCGCTTGCGGCCCAAACTCTCCTACACCGGGCGTCAGCTCGATGAAGTTTTCCTCATGGAGCCCTCGGCCGTGCCCGCGACCGGCGGCACCACGCCACCCGCGCCGCAGCCCCCTGTCGGCATAACGGGTGGATTGGGCGGCGACATCTTGGGCGGTGGCACTGCTCCCGGGGTACAAAAACCGCAACCCGGCACTTCACCCACGCCAGCTCCAGCGCCGGGTGGAATTTTCGGTGGCACTGGCAGCACTACCAAACCGCGTATCCCGCTCTCTAACCCGCCAACCTCGCCGCTCAACCTGATCGGCAAGCTCGAAGGCTGGGGCATTGGCCCGGCCACGCCCGTGGCAGAAGTTTCGATCAAGGTGTCTGCTGGCCAAAGCACGCAAATCACGGGCGCGCAGCTCAAGGAACTGCTCAAGAAGCTGCCCGATGGCATGACTTTCGAACTGAGCCTTGAGAAGGAGGACAACTGATGGCGCTCGATGCAGCAATTTTGCAGCGCCTGACTCAAGGCAGCGCGGCTGATGCGTGGCGCTTCATCATCGAGCGCACACTCGACATCGCCTCACGACCCTTGGCCGAGGGCAACGCCCCGGGCGAGGTCGTCAAGCGCGACCGCGAGATCGGCGAGCTCGATCTATTCCTGGCATCCAGTGCCTGGGATCTGTGGCGATGCTTCGGCCAGCCCGAGATCAGCGGGGTGGAGCGCACCTCGGACCGTCTTGCGCGGTGGTGGGCCGAGCCTCGGTTTGGCAACAGCGCTGCCCGCGCCGTGCTGGTGCTGGATGCCCTGAGCCTGCGCGAACTGCCCTGGTTGCTACAGGGGGCCAAAGAGCGCGGTTTCACCCTGCAGGGCGCTACCGCCACCGCCTCCGAATTGCCCGGCGAAACCAACGAATTCGCCCGTGCACTGGGCTGGGCCAGCCGCGGCCAGTTGCAGGCCAACGGCGGCGGTCTGGCGCACAAGCTGCAACCGGCGCAGACCGAAACCATCGATCTGCCGTGGAAGGACTGCGAAGGACTGGTGGCCAGTAGTCCGGGCGCGAAGAACTGGGTGTTCTGGCACCACTGGCCCGACGCCAGGCTGCATGATTACGGCGCAGGCCAGGGTCTCGAACTGCTGACCAAGGATGCCGCGCAGCAGCTGTCCAGCGACGATTTCTGGGCTTTTGTCGAGCGCCTCGCCACTGGGCGGCGCTTGGTCATCACCTCCGATCACGGCTACGCCGCCACCGGCTACTTCCCCGACGCCGATGGCGAGGTTGCCGCCCACCTCAAGCAGACATTTTCCAGTGGCCGTAGCAAGGCGGGGATGGGCGACGCGGGGCCGTTCGTCCCACCGGTGGCATTGCAGATCAACAGCCCGCACGGCGCTTATCTGTTGGCGTTAGGCCGCAGAAAGTGGCGCAGCCAAGGCGGCTATCCAACGCTGACGCACGGCGGCCTCTCGCTGCTGGAGGTGTTGTCGCCGTTTGTTGAGATAAGCAAATGAATGGATGCATGCATACTTTTCGGAGCAATAGCTAATGGCACAAGCTGATTTATTGGTAGACCTGCTTAAAACCGCGACCAGCGGAGATCAGCTTGCGTTCCGGAAAGCAGCTGAAGGTCTGATTCAGGAAGAAAAGCAAAAAGGACATCGATTGCTGGCGGAGCGGCTGATAAAAGCTTTGCAAACTAGCGTCGTTCAATCTGTGCGGCCTCCTGCCGCAAGAACAAACAGTGGCGGTGTAAATAAAGATTTGTTCTACGAAATCATACCGGAGCGCAATCTGAGCAGCCTGGTGCTGCACGAGGAAATCAGGAGTCAGGTACAAGAACTTGTCGAAGAGCAGCATCGTGCAGAGTTGCTGCATGCCCACAATCTGCGGGCGAGAAACCGGATTCTGCTCGCTGGCCCGCCGGGAAATGGCAAAACAACCTTGGCTGAGGCGCTGGCGTTCGAGCTGATGTACCCGCTCATCGTCATTCGGTATGAAACCTTGGTGGGAAGTTATCTTGGCGAAACATCCAGCCGCCTAAAGAGTGTGCTGGATTATGCGAGGACGCAGCGTTGCGTTTTGTTCTTTGATGAGTTTGAAACGCTCGGAAAAGAGCGCGGCGATACCCATGAAACCGGGGAGATAAAACGCGTCGTCAGTACATTACTGTTGCAGCTGGACGAAATGCCAGATTACGTGGTGGTGGTCGCTGCCAGCAATCATCCTGAGCTTCTGGACAGAGCCGTCTGGCGACGCTTCCAATTGCGCATCGAGCTACCAACCCCGACCTGCGAGCAGCTGACCCAATACATCGCATCGATTGGTCAACGATGCAATGTGAATTTTGGTTACGAGCCTGCAACTCTGGCCAAACACCTGCTTGGATTGAACTTCGCGGAAACCGAAGAGTTCTGCCTTGGCGTGGTTCGCCGTGCCGTGCTCGACATGAAAGCGGAAAACGCCCAGCAAGTGACTAAACTCAAGCTGGAGCAATGGAAAAGCCGTTTGAAGCCAGTTTCAAATGAGGGTGCGTCAACAGCCAAGGAAGGGGGAAATCGCTAATGGCAACCCATCTTCCCCTTCTGGTATTCCCGCAGGCGAAAAACATTCCACCACCCAAAGGGCAGCCCGTCATAATCGGTCAGCCTCATGTTCCCAGTCACGGAGAACAGGTGGCTCGCTTGGGCGCACAGCTGACAGCACTTCAGCAGGAGTTCGACTGCTACAAAGCCAGTGTCAGCAGTTCTGTAGCAGGGTTGGAGCCCGAAATCGTTCTAGTGATTGAGATAGCAGGCAGCGTCAACGATTTTCGGCAGGCTGTCGAAGCCATTGGGTTGGAATGGCTGGGTGAATGGGATATTGATGATATTGAGCCTGATGAAGACTTCTACGAAAATCCCAGGATCGGCGTGGATTTTTTCAAGAAAAAAGTCAACGGATTAAGCAATCGAAAGCAATCCAGGGAAATTAGAGACATATTGTTTGCCGTCGGCTTTATTGATGCCGATGGGAAAATACTTTCTGATGTGATACCAGAATTTGATCTGCCTGCTCACTTGGCTGATTTCAAATCTGAAATTGCCCAAGCCATAAATGCCGCAAAGAACAAATCGCTTTCAGGTAGGTTGTTCCTGTCGCTTGGCAACGAAGCCGGGATGCGCGAGCTCCTGTCGCTATGGCAGAAATGGAAAGACAACCAGATGCTTCCGACTGGAAAGACCAAGTGGCGCGATGTTTTCAACCAGACGTTGCAGATTCGCCGCTGGGGAATTGAAGAGGCGCTGCGCGATACAGGCATGCTAGATCGCTGGCGGGATTTGCTTGACCCCATCAATCCGGGGCAATCAATCCATTGTCATATCGAGCTGTTCTATCGCAAATCAGAAGACAGGCGCAGGCAAGGCGAGCGCAATGTTTCCGCATTGTTGGAAGCGGCTGGTGGCCACATATTGAGCGGCTTCATTGACATTCCGGAAATCGCCTTTCATGCGGTCAAGGCTGAATTGCCTGCAAAAAGCATTCGGCAGCTTTTGAACGATCTGAATTCCGAGGCGCACGACACCGACATCCAACTTTTCAAGTTTCACGGCGTCATGTATTTCCGCCCTACCGGGCAAAGCCTTGCTGTGTCAGAAGATGGCGATGGGGTCGATACTGAAATTACCGAGGGAGAGGTTGATCTGCCGCCCGTTGCGGCCATTCTCGATGGTGTTCCCAATGTGCAGCATCAGGCACTGAAGGGGCGCTTGTTGCTGGACGACCCGGACAATCTTTCTGCCAAGTACCAACCGGGTGAAAGAAAGCACGGAACGGCAATGGCGTCTTTGGTGGTGCATGGAGACATGGCGAGCGGACAATCCGATCCCTTGCCGCGTCTGGTGTATGTACTGCCCATCATGCAGCCTGATCGTCATTCAGGTGACCCAGGGAAACGGAGCGAACACGTTCCCGACGAGGTTTTCTTTGAGGATCGCATCGCGCGCGCGGTCAGGCGGATGTTTGAAGGTGAAGGTGTGGTACCCGCACAGGCTCCCAGCGTTTGCATCATCAATCTCTCCATCGGCGACCCCGCACGCCCCTTCATTCACACACCCAGCCCTTGGGCAAGACTACTAGATTGGCTGTCGTGGAAGTACCGTGTACTTTTCTGTGTCAGCGCTGGGAACTATTCCGATGCCATCGACATTGCGCTGACTGGCCCCGACTATCGGGCTTTGACCGATCCACGAAAAATCGAGCACGTGCTGAAGTGCATTCAGGCTCAGTTGTCTGGGCGACGCATCCTGTCTCCTGCAGAGTCCATCAATGCCATCTCGGTGGGCGCAACGCACTCTGATAACAGCGGAAATTATCACTTAGGACAGCGAACAGACTTGTTGCCTGGTGCATCTCTATTCAGCCCTGTTGCACGGCTTGGTCACGGATTTCGTCGTTCTATCAAACCGGAGATTCTTTTTCCCGGCGGCCGACAACTGTATCGAACGCCCATATTGGATAGCCAAACCTTGTATCGCTTGGATGGCTCGCTCGGTGCGCCAGGACAGAAAGTCGCTTGGGCTAGCAATCAGGCCGGTACGTTGTCGCAAATTGCTCATACTCGCGGCACCAGTAACGCCACCGCTCTTGCCACACGCAGCGCTGCACGCATTTATGAAGTGCTGGACTCTCTGCGCGTAGAGCACGGAGAGAACATTCCGCAAGGACTGATTTCCGTACTCATTAAAGCGCTGTTGGTACATGGTGCGAAGCAGGATGATGACGCTTGCAAAGCAATCACTGCTGCACTGAAAACACCCGAAAACTCACGCAAGATCAAAGAAGTGATGGCCCGATATCTCGGCTATGGCTCGGTTGAAATTGAACGAGTGCTGGCGTGTACTGAACAGCGTGCTACGGTGCTTGGGTGTGGCGAAATTCGTGAGAATGAAATTCACGAGTATCGGCTTCCACTGCCTCCCGTCCTTTCCGGCAGTCAGGTGTGGCGTCGAATGGTGGTGACATTGGCATGGTTCAGCCCTGTCAATCCAGATCACCGGAACTTCCGCGAAGCAAAACTGGAGCTTTCCCCGGTCGGTGGCTGGAGCGATTTGCCTCTCAGAATTGCTCGCCAAGACGCAGACCACAATCAAGTGTTGCGCGGAACGGTGCAGCATGAGGTGGTTGAAGGTTCCAAACAAATCGCGGCATATCAGGACGGCGACAGCATTTTATTGCAGGTCGCTTGCAAAAAGGATGCAAAGGCCAGTCTCGATGTCGCCATTCCCTACGGCCTTGCTGTCACCTTGGAAGTGGCCGAAGGCATCCAAATTCCAATTTATGAACAACTGCGCACTAGGCTCAAGCCGCAAGTGGCGGTCGGTGCAGTTGAGGGAACACCTTAATGGCCACCAAAAAAGAACTGCTCGCTCAGGAAGTCGCCAGGGCCGTCGGCGCAGGCAAGGCGGTTGCGCTGGAAACCGTTGACTTCAACGACCCGAACCGCGCCAAGACTTGTCTCGAGGTTGACTTCCCGATCCTGCCCGTCAATCAGGTGGCAATCATTGAAGGCAACGCGGGCAAGCCGATCTACCAGATGTCGAAGTGGTGGGCGCGGCGGCGTTCCAGTGTGTTTCGTTCGATGTTGATCGCGGCGGCCACCAAGGCCCCGGAAGACAAGTCGCACGCGGCCAGGGTGGTGTGGGACAACTACTACGCCAACCACCAATCGAAGGGCGCGTTCAAGCATTTGAAAGTGGCCGACATCTTCATGGGCGGCGGCACCACGCTGGTGGAAGGCTCCCGCCTCGGCATGCAGATGATCGGCAACGACCTGAATCCGGTGGCGTGGTTCGTGGTCAAGCAGGAACTGGCCAACGTCGATCTGGACGAGGTGAAGCGCCTGCTCGCCGACATCGAGGCCGAGGTCAAGCCGCAGATCATGCCGTACTACTACTGCGACGGCCCGGAAGGTGAAAAAGGCACGTGGACGCACCTGCCGACCCAAAAGGTGATGCCAGCGGACTTTGACCCGCTGACCATTCCGCGCGACGAGCGCAAGGATTACCGCTACGAAGGCCCGGAGATCATCTACACCTTCTGGGCCAAGCACGGCCCGTGTCAGGTGACGGGCTGCGGCCACCGCACGCCGATCATGAGCAGCCCGGTGATGGCGGTGAAGACGCTGACGGTGAAACACTGGGAACACACCTGCCGCCGCTGTGATACCGGATACCACATCGAAGAGCACGCCGCGCGCATGGCGCCCGATTCGCCGCTGTTTGTCGCGCCCGGCGAAACGCCGTTCATCGTGTTCGATGGCAACAAGGTGACCTGCCCGAACTGCGGCGAGGCCACGCACGCCACGATCCGGGTGAAGGATGGTCTGGTGCTCGATGGCGCGAGCGGCCAGACCAAGCTTGGCAAGGGCAAGAACAAGAAGGTGGAACTGAGCCTGCTGGTGCATCCGCAGTGGCTGGCGGGCGAGGCAAAGCAGGATGGGCAAGGCCAGCCCTATGGCGGCTCGGCGCAGGACGATGCGGCGGCGACCACGCGCTGGGATGCGGCGCGCGCCGCGAAGATTCGCCTGCTGGAAGTGCGCGGCACGTTGCCGGAGGAAGTGACCTGCCCGGAAACGGGTGTCACGTTCGCGCCTTCAAGGGGCACGGTGCCGAAAAAATCGCACTACGCCTGCGCGGCCTGCGGCACGGTGCAGGATGTGTTGACCACCATCAAGGCCACCGGCAAGACCGGGCCGATGGCGGCCTACGCGGTGCAGGGCTACGCGCCGAAGCGAGACGAAGCGGGGAAACCATACAGTGGGCGTTTCTTCGCCGCTTACGATTTGGCGTTCGCACGTCAGTACGATGAGGCTCTCGCGGAATGGGAGGCGCGCAAGGAAACTGATCTCAAGGATTACTGGCCGCGCAGCTTGCTTTCGGAAGGCTGGAAGACGCATGGCTGGGGTATCCCGGAGCATGGGCATACCCATTACTGGACGATGTTTAACCCACGTCAGTTACTGGTACATGCGCAACTGCTCAAGGCCATTGCCACCCTTGGAGGTTACGATTGGCAGGTGCGCGAGTATGTACTCGGTGCCTATCAGCAGTATTTGCGCAATCAGAATATGTTCTGTTTTTGGGATAGTGGCTACGATAAGCTCGTACCTCACTTGAGCAACAACAACTACCGCCCCAAAGCACTCCCTGTCGAGAATTGTGTTTTCGCTACCCTTGGCCGCGGCAATTGGGCCTCGTGTATTGAGGGCATCATTGAAGGCCGAGACTGGGCACTGCATCCGTGGGAAGCCGTCAGTGCTGAAGGACTGAAACGCAAGGATCTAGCGCTTGCTGAAGGCATCAGCGGGAAGAGTGAAAAGGTGTTCCCGGGCGACCCCGTGAACGGCGCAGAAGTGTTTTGCGGATCTGCTACGGAACTCATTCAACTTGCTGACGGCAGCCTCGATCTGGTGATTACCGATCCACCGTTCGGTGAATTGATGCAGTACGCTGAGTTGGCGGATTTTTTCTACGTCTGGCTGCGCCTGCTTCTCAAGGGCAAATACCCGTCAGTTTATGCAACGGAGCACTCGCCAAAATCAATGGAGGCGGTGGCCAACAAATTTCGCGAGCCGGAAGATCCAGACGGTTTCTACCAGCGCCTGCTCACCCAGTGCTGGCGCGAGGCGCACCGCATCCTCAAGCCCGGTGGCATCCTGGCCTTCACCTTCCACCACAGCGAGGACGAACCGTGGGTGGCGGTGCTGGAGTCTTTGTTCGATGCCGGGTACTACCTCGAAGCAACGTATCCGATCCGCTCCGATGAAACCAAGGGCGAAGGTCAGTTCGGCTCTCAGAAAATCGAGTACGACATCATCCACGTCTGCCGCAAGCGCACGGAAGAACCCACGCCGGTGAGCTGGGGCCGGATGCGCCGCGAGGTGATGGCCGACGTGCGCCAGCTGCAGGCCATGCTGGAGAACCACGCCAAGGAAGGTCTGCCCGCCGCCGACCTCCAGGTGATCCGGCGCGGCAAGGCGCTGGAATATTTCTCCCGTCACTACGGCAAGGTCTATGTCGACGAGGGGCGCACCATCTCGGTCAGGGATGCGCTGGTCGGCATCAACCAGCTCATCGATGAAGACGCCGACAAGGGCAAAGAACCGCCACCGGTGAATGCCGAGCCGATGACGCGCCAGTTTCTGCGCACCTTCGGTGCGGCCACCGAGATCAAGCGCGACCAGTTGCAGAAGTTCCTGCGCGGCACCATCACCACGCCGGATGACTTTGTGCAGCGTGGTTGGTGCAGTGAGGTGAAGAAGGTGTTCACACGCACCCAGCCGCTCGATTTCGCCCGCGACTGGTCGGGTAAACACCGTCGCCGCCTGACATCCGACTTGGATCAGGCACTGGTGCTGATCGGTGCTTGTGTCGATGGCAGCGGCATCAATGCCTCGGACACGCTGAAGAACGACAACTTCAAACCGCACGTGGCGCTGAAAGCCCTGCTGGAATGGCTGCAGCACAACGGCCCGGATCAGACCACCCGCTTTGCTGCCTCGCGCGCGGTGTCGATCTTCACTACCTGGCAAGCCAGCCAGGCACCCAGGCCGCAGCAGGGTTCGCTGTTTGATGACGATGGGGAGTATGCGTGATGAGTTATTACAGCGATGTACAGCTGCAAGCCATGATGACGGACCTGGAGTCAGATGGTGTGGAGCGCAAACAGTCTTTTCAGGGAGATGCTCCCAAAAAAGTACGAGAGGCTGTCTGTGCATTTGCCAATGACTTGGCAGGGCATGGTGTGCCTGGTGTGGTTCTGATCGGTGTGCACGACAACGGAACCATCGTGCCCGGTTTTGTCGTCAGCGATGAATTGTTGCTGAGTCTTGCCAGTATCAAGAGCGATGGCAATATCGTGCCGCCACCGTCCTTATTTGTGGAAAAGCGCTTGTTGCAGGGTGGCGAGGTAGCGGTAGTTACTGTCTTGCCTTGCGATACGCCTCCCGTACGTTACCAAGGGCGTGTTCATGTGCGCTGGGGGCCGCGCAGGGGGCTGGCCACGGCACAGGACGAGCGCATTCTCAACGAGCGTCGGCGCCACCATGATCGCCCGTTCGACGTGCAGCCGGTGCGTGATGCAGACCTGACGGAGCTTGACCGGCTGCGTTTCGAGCAAGAGTACCTGCCCGCACTCGTGGCACGCGATGTGTTGGATGCCAACGAGCGCAGCTACGAGCAAAAGCTTGCTGCCACCAAGATGGTGCTGGGCGAAGATGACCCGACGCCAACCACGCTGGGCCTGCTGGTGATTGGCAAATCCCCCTCTGATTGGCTGCCTGGCGCCTATACGCAATTTCTGCGGCTGGCCGGTGATGATCTGACCGCACCGGTGGTGGATGACGAGCCCATTCATGGCACCGTGGCCGATCAGATCCGGCGGCTGGAAGAAAAGCTGGCTGCGCATAATCTGCGCGGTGTGCGTTTTCGCGATGTTGCGACTGAGGAGCGCCGTGAGACTTATCCACTGGATGCCTTGCGCCAATTGGTGCGGAATGCCTATATGCACCGCAGCTATGAGGCAACGAACACCCCGATTCGAGTGTACTGGTTCGATGATCGTATCGAAATTCACAATCCCGGTGGGCCGTTTGGTAGTGTGACTCCTGAGAACTTTGGCCAGCCGGGCATCACCGACTATCGCAACCCCAACCTGGCCGAGGCGCTCCGTGCGCTGGGCTATGTGCAACGATTCGGGGCTGGTATTGCCATTGCACGCAAGGCGCTGGGCCAGCGGCTCTGCTTTGAAGTGCAGCCCGGCGTGGTCGCCGCGATCATTCAGGGAGAGTCGTTATGACGGCGCACATTGCTTTTTTCAATAACAAGGGCGGCGTGGGCAAAACCTCGCTGGTCTATCACACGGCCTGGATGTTTGCCGAGTCGGGCTATCGTGTGTTGGCAGTGGACCTCGACCCGCAATCGAACTTGTCGATCATGGCGCTGGACGAAGAACGGCTGGAGGCGCTGTGGCCCGACGCTGCGCACCCCGACACCTTATTCGGTGCAGTCGAACCGCTATTTGGCGGCACCGGGGACATCCGGCATGCGCATATCGAGCCTTTATCGGATGACTTGGGCTTGATCGTGGGGGATTTGGCGCTGTCGCGTATCGAGGACGACCTATCCACCGAATGGCCGCGTTGTCTGGAAGGACGGGAGCGCGCCTTTCGCGTCACCACGGCGTTCTGGCGTGTCATGAAGGCGGCTGCCTCGCGTCATCAGGCGGATGTCGTGCTAATCGATGTTGGCCCCAATCTAGGCGCGATCAACCGCGCGGCGCTGGTGGCAGCCAGCCATGTCGTGGTTCCGGTTGCCCCTGATCTGTTTTCGCTGCAGGGGCTGAAGAACCTCGGGCCAACCTTGCGCAAGTGGCGCAGCACATGGGCTGCAGCGCTTCCCCAGGCACCTCGCACACTTGGCGAGATGCCCCATGGCAACATGAACCCGGTGGGCTATGTGCTGATGCAACATGCCGAGCGGCTCGGGCGACCAACCAAAGCCTACGCAAAATGGCAAGCGCGGCTACCGAGCGCCTATCGGGAAAGTGTGCTGGGCGAGGCCGCCGGACAAACCATACCCACGCCCGACCCGCACCAGATTCAACGCATCAAGCATTACCGCAGCCTGATGCCCATGGCAATGGAGGCCCGCAAACCGATGTTTGCCCTCCGCGCTTCGGACGGTGCCATTGGTGCGCACCAGGCCAACGTGCAACAGTGCCACGACGATTTCAGCCATCTTGTTCTTGAAATTGCTGCGCGAGCAGGAATTTCCAGAGGTGCCACGCAATGAGACAAACGCTCGATACGGTGTGGCAACGGCGCGGCACCAGCTGGCTGTGGGATGAGGAAGCACGCAATACCGTGTGCGCGGCTGGCGAGGTGTGGAGTTTGCGCCAGTTTTTGCAGGCCGCCGCCCCCAATGGCAATGGACAGGGGAATGGATGGCCAGAAGACCTGCCCAGCAACGATAACCAGACGTTGGTGGTGGCCGGGCTGGAAGGCAGCCTTGATCTGCTGGCTCCCGAGCAGGCCGAAATCTGGCTGGGGGACACCATCAAACGCGCCATCCTCTCGTTCCAGGACGCCTATGCGGGCGAGGCGGCGCTGATCTTCTGGTTGCCACAGGGAGATAGCCGTCTCAGGGTGCAGGCATCCACCGATGCGGTGTCGTGGTTGTGCGAAGCGCCACACCGAGGCAGCCAGCTCGACTTTGGCCGCCTGCTCTGGGGCGAGGCCAACGAGTACCCGCAGGAAATTCTGCTGCGTGAGGGCGCAAAAGCGGCGGGCCTCTTCCACTTGCGAATTACATGAGGTCGGCGCGTGGAAGCAGAGGCTCAGTTTCAACCCGGCGAACGGATCACCCACCACGAATTCGGCCAAGGTGTCGTTCTTGACCCTGCGCGCGATGGCTACTTGCGCGCCTTCTTCGGCGTGGGCGAGCGCCGTGTGCCGGTTGGCGCAGTGCGCCGCCAGCTCTCGCGCACCGAGCGCATCCTGCGTGCCGTGGATGGAGGGGCTGAACGCGCACGCAAAGCGTGGTTGTCCTACGAGGCGCACGCGCTGCCCGTCATGGAAAGCGCGTCGGCGCTGACCTCGGCCAGGATCGACCTGCTGCCACATCAGGTGGTGCTGACGCACCGCATTGCCACCGCATCGCCCCGGCGCTATCTGATTGCCGACGAGGTAGGCCTGGGCAAGACCATTGAAACCGCGCTGATTTTGCGCGAGCTGGCCAGCCGGGGCGAGCTGAACCGCGCGCTGATGGTGGTGCCCGCCGGGCTGGTGAACAACTGGCACCGCGAGCTGAACGAAGTGTTCAACCTCGACTTCGAGGTGTTCGGCTCCGAGGGCGACATCACTGACCGCAAGACCAACGCCTTCGCCAAGCACGACCGACTGATCGCGAGCATCGACACGCTCAAGCGCCCGGCGCGCATCAAGCGCCTGCTCGATGCGCCGCGTTGGGATCTGGTGGTGTTCGACGAAGCGCACCACCTGACCGCTTACCGCACTGGCGGCAAGGTCAGGAAGACCGAAAACTACAAACTGGCCGAGGCGTTGAAAGACCACTCTCGCGACCTGATGCTGCTCTCGGCCACGCCACACCAGGGCAATCACTTCCAGTTCTGGATGCTGGCGCAACTCTTGAACCCGACGCTGTTCGGCAGCCCCGAGGAAATGCTGGAACACCGGCACCGCCTGAACACGGTGATGTTTCGCCGCACCAAGGCCGATGCCTGCCAGCCGGATGGCTCGCCGCTGTTTGCGCGACGCTGGGTGCATACCGAGTCCTTCCTGATGAATCAGGACGAGCGGCTGTTCTACGAGAAGCTGCGCGAGTATCTGGAGGACGGCTTCGATCTGGCGCGTCGCCAAGGCGGACAGGGACGAGCCCTCGGCTTCTTGATGGCGATCTTCCAGAAGATTGCGGCATCCAGTTTTGCGGCTGTGCGGCGAACGATGAAGCGCCGTCTGCTGATGCTGACGCTACACGAGGCATTGCTGCGGGACAAAGACCTGGACATCGAGGGGCGCGAGCGGCTGACCGATGAAGCCCGCGAGCTGATCCACGAAGAGTTCAACCTTGCACGCGACAGCATCGGGTGCAGCGAAGTAGATCGTGTGCTGGCCGACCTCAAGTACCGCCTGGTCAAGAAGCTGGACGAGGAAGCGCTGGAGCTGGCCTCCGACCCTTATGGCAGCGAATACGGAGCTGCTCACGCTGAAGAAGCCGCATCGGCTGTCGTTGAGCTTCATCTGCCCGAAGAACGGCTGCGCATTGGCGATCTGCTCAAGGTCTTCCCGCAGCCGCGCGAGACCAAGGCGCAGAAGCTGCTGGATGGCCTGGGCACGCTGTGGCGGCAGAATGCCAGCGAGAAGGTCGTGATCTTCGCCACCTACCTCGGCACGGTTGATCTGATTGCCCGCGAGATTGAGCAGGCCTATCCCGGCCAGGGTGTGGTGGTGCTGCGCGGCGGTGACCACGGTGCCAAGCTGGCAGCCGAGCGGAAATTCCGCCTGAAAGACGGGCCGCGTGTTCTGGTGTGTACATCGGCTGGCCGCGAAGGTTTGAACCTGCAATTCGCGCGCATCCTGTTCAATTTCGATTTGCCGTGGAATCCGATGGACGTGGAACAACGCATCGGGCGCATCCACCGCTATGGACAGAACCACACGGCGCAGGTCTACAACCTCGTCTTGTCCGACACCATCGAAGGGCGGATTTTCCTGATGCTCGACGAGAAGCTGACGGAAATCGCCCGGACGGTCGGCAAAGTCGATGAGCAAGGCAACGTCGCCGAAGACCTGCGTGCGCAGATTCTTGGCCAGCTCTCCGAGCGGCTCAATTACGACCGCCTGTACCAGGAAGCGTTGTCCGACCCTGAATTGAAACGCACACAGGTGGAGCTGGAAGCGGCGCTCTCGAATTCACGTGAAGCGCGGCAGGTCGTGTTCGATCTGTTCCAGGACCTCGAAGGCTTCAGTCTGGACGACTACAAGCCCTTTTCCGATGTGTCGTCCAGCCTGGATCGGCTGGTGCGTTTCCTGTCGGCAGCCGTGGCGGATCGCCAGCAGCGCTTGGTCAAGATCGACGGCGAGACCTACGACCTTGTGACGGTTGATGGCGCACGTCGGACACGATTTACCTTGAGCCGCGATACGGCGACGAGCAGCGATAACGTGGAACTGCTGGGCCTGGATCATCCGCTGATACAAGAAGAGCTAGGACGCTGGCGCAGCATTCCACCCGAGGAAATCGGCATTGCGGTTTCAGGGGGTGTGGACGCGCCAGTTCTGCTTTCTCTCTGGATGGTCGATGCGTCCGCAGGCAACGGCGAACGCCGTGTCGTCGTTCAGCCCATTGCCGTCAAGCAGGACGGCACACGGGTTCCGGCGGTCGAGCGGCTGGCGGAGCAATACCTGCAGGCCCCTGCAGCCTCACCGAGGTTGGCGCCAGAGCAACGGCTGGATCTTTTCGCACAGCTCGTTGAGCCGACCCTGCAGCGGGAACTGAAGCACAAGGGCGCCGCGAATGGGGATGGCAGCTATTCGGCGGAGCTGATTGGATACATTGAAATTTCGTAACCCCCAACTTCCACGATTGAAATTGCCTGGAAGCTGGAGCGCTCCGCCACGCGGGCGATCTGGTCGCGTCGAGCTTGGCGCTGGGCTGCGTCGCCTCCGTCAGTCAGTAAACCGCCCCCGCAGGTCTTCCAGGTTCAGTTCCTTCAGGATCGCCTCGGCCCGGTCGCGGGCGTCGCGTTTGGGGCCGCCGGTTTTCCGGGCGATGATGAGTTCGTTCTTCAGCGAATGTTCCCAGCCCACCAGCTCGGTGACGGTGACCTGGTAGCCCTTCGACTGGAGCAGCAGGCAGCGCAGCACGTTGGTGACGTGGCTGCCGAATTCCCGGGTGTGCAGGGGGTGGCGCCAGAGTTCGGAGAGGGGGGTCTGGCCTAAGGACTCGTTCTTGTGTTGCCGCAGGATGGCGGCGACTTCGGCCTGGCAGCAGGGCACCAGCACGATGGCCTGGGCGTTTTTGGCCAGCGCAAAGCGGATGGCGTCGTCAGTGGCGGTATCGCAGGCGTGCAGCGCCGTGACCAGCTCGACCGTGGCCGGCAGTTCGGGCGAGGTGATCGCTTCTTCCACCGTGAGATCGAGAAAGTCCATGCGGGCAAAGCCGAGCTTTGCGGCCAGTTGCCGGGATTTTTCCACCAGTTCCGGGCGGCTTTCGATGCCGTGGATGTGGCCCTGTGGCCGCTCCTTGAGGAACAGGTCGTAGAGGATGAAGCCGAGGTAGGATTTGCCCGCGCCGTGGTCGGCCACGTGGTAGTCGCGGCCGTCTGCCGCCAGTGCATCGAGCAGGGGTTCGATGAAGTGGTAGAGGTGGTAGACCTGCTTGAGCTTACGGCGGCTGTCCTGATTCAGCTTGCCGTCCCGGGTGAGGATGTGCAGTTCCTTCAGTAGTTCGATGGACTGGCCCGGACGGATCTCGGGGAGGGCGGCGGTGGCGGCGGGTGCGGTGGCGGCGGGTGCGGTGGCAGCGGGTGCGGTGGCGGTAGGCATGGGCGCGGAGCAAAGCGGAAAGCCGGCATTTTAAGGGCGGGTTGCCAAAAGCACGCATTTCTCTGAAGATGCCCTTCCTGTTTTTTCCGGTGCCTTGCTTCATGACGACCGACCTCTTTTCCAGCGCCCAGCCGGCTGCCCTGGCTTTTCAGCCCCTGGCGGAGCAGCTGCGCCCGGGGAGTCTCGATGAGGTGGTGGGGCAGCAGCACCTGCTCGGGCCAGGCAAGCCCCTGCGCATGGCCTTCGAGGCGGGCCAGCCCCATTCGATGATCTTCTGGGGCCCGCCCGGGGTGGGCAAGACCACCCTGGCCCGGCTCATGGCGCATGGCTTCGATTGCCAGTTCATCGCCTTGTCGGCGGTGTTTTCCGGGGTCAAGGAAATCCGCGAGGCCATGGCCCAGGCCGAGGCCAGCCAGCGGCTGGGGCGGCGCACCATCCTCTTTGTCGATGAGGTGCACCGCTTCAACAAGTCGCAGCAGGATGCCTTTTTGCCCTATGTGGAGGCGGGCACCATCACCTTCATCGGCGCGACCACCGAGAACCCTTCCTTCGAGGTGAATTCGGCGCTTTTGTCGCGGGCCGCGGTGTATGTGCTCAAACCCTTGACGGAAACGGAGCTGGGCCTGCTCTTTGACCGGGCCCGGGAGAAGGCCCTGGCCGACCTGAGTTTCAGCCAGGAGGCGAGGGAGCGCCTGATCGGCGTTGCCGACGGGGATGCGAGAAAGCTCCTCAACCTCCTGGAGCAGCTACGCATCGCCGCGCACGCGAGCCATGTCAGCGCGATCGACGGGGAATTCGTGGCCTCGGCCCTGGCGCAGAACCTGCGCCGCTTCGATAAAGGGGGCGATGCCTTCTACGATCAGATTTCCGCGCTGCACAAGTCGGTGCGGGGCTCCAGCCCGGATGCGGCGCTGTACTGGTTGGCCCGCATGCTGGACGGGGGCGCCGATCCCCGCTACCTGGCCCGGCGGCTGGTGCGCATGGCCTGGGAGGACATCGGCCTGGCCGACCCGCGCGCCGCCCGGGTGGCGCTCGATGCGGCGGATACCTATGAGCGGCTGGGCTCGCCGGAAGGGGAGCTGGCCCTGGCCGAGGCGGTGCTCTACCTCGCCGTGGCACCCAAGTCGAATGCCGGCTACCAGGCCTGGAACGCCGCCCGTGCCTTCGTCGGCAAGGACAAGTCCCGGCCGGTGCCGGAGCACCTGCGCAATGCGCCCACCCAGCTCATGAAGGAGCTGGGCTACGGCAAGCACTACCGCTATGCCCACGACGAGCCGGAAGCCTATGCGGCCGGGGAAAACTATCTGCCCGAGGGCATGGCCGAACCCGGCTGGTACCAGCCCGTGCCGCGCGGGCTGGAAGCGAAGATCGCCGACAAGCTCGCCCACTTGCGGGCGCTGGATGCCGCCACCCGCAAGGGCAAGTGATTCAGCGGACGATGGAAAACCCGATCCGCAGGGTCGGGTCCTGGCGGACGTTGTAGTCGAGCAGGCTTTCGCCGTAGCCGCCAAACAGCTGGAAGTGCAGGAAGCCGCCGGCGCGGCTGAACAGGGGCGCGCGCAGGGGGAAGGAAAGATCGAGCTGGGCGCTGGCGTAGCCGCCCGTGCCCTGGCGCAGGCGGGCGCCCAGTATCCAGCCTTGCTCGTGGCCGTAGCGGATCGTCCAGTCGGCATAGCCCCGGTAGCGGGCGATGTCCGGGTTTTCGTCCTTGTCCAGATAGCCGTAGAACTTGGGGGAGAAGATCAGGCTGCTGCCATTGGCGTAGTCCTGGCGCCAGACCGGCTGCGCAAACAGGGTGTCGATGCTGCGGGAGGCGTTGCCGTCCTTGCCGTTGGATTCGTGCTCGTAGCCCCCCCGCCAGTAACTGGGCAGCAAGGGGTGGTGGGTATCGAGGCTGCCCTGCCAGAACAGGCTGGGGCGGTAGCTGGTGTCACGGAAGGGCTTCGAGTCGCCGTGCAGGTCCCAGAGCGAGGTCTGGGTATAGCCGATATGCAGGCCGCCCAGCAGGGGCAGCAGCCGGACGGGCAGGGATTCCCGGTCAAAGATGCGGTACTTGAAGCTGAGCTGGAAGCGGGCATCGGCGCCATCCCGGGCACCCAGGACGAAATACATGGGCTCGTGGGCCGACAGGGCGGGTTCGTTTTCCGGGATGGGGTCGAGGCTGGCGCTGTCGGGCTGGCGCATCCGGTCGATGGGGTCGGCCTGCGCCGCTTGGGCGGCCTCCCGGGGCGCGGCTGCCAGCAGGGCCAGGCGGTTGGAGGGGCGTTCCGCCAGTTCTGCCCGGATCAACCCCCGGCTGCGCGGGGGCAGCGTGGCCTGGTACTCGCGGCGGAAGGAATCCGCCTCTGCGGTTGTCCCGGCCTGCAGCACCAGAGTTTCTTCCCGGCCTTGTGCATCTGCCAGCCGCAGTTTCAGGGTGGCGGGCCAGGGGCCGTTGTCGGGGCGGATGGCTTCGACCGTCAGAAGCGCACCGGCCTGGACGGATTCGCTGGCGGTGGCGATCAGCCAGCGGGCCTCCCCGGCGCTGGCCGGTAGAGCAAGCCCCATCAGGGTGGCAAAGCCAAGCTGGCGCAGGCGGTTCATGACAGGGTATGGGGCACGATATGTTTCCTGATCCAGGCCAGCATGTCGTCCCAGATCAGGCGCTGGTCGCGCGGGCTGGGCATGGCGGCGGCATTGGGTAGTTCGATGGTGATGACGGGAATGTTCTTGTGCACCCCGCCGAAATTGCCCAGCGAACCCGGGTAGACCCCCAGGCGGTTCAGGTTGAGGCGGCCGAAGCGGCGAGGTTCCTGAGCGGGACCATCATAGTCGAGAATGCCGTAGGGGGCGTGGATGGATACGATCACGTCCGGCTTGAAGCGCTCGATTTCCTCGTGCAGCCAGCGGGTTTCCGGTTCCGACATCGGTTTTTCACCCGGGAAGCGGCGCGGGTCCTTGCCGGTGCGCTGGGCCCAGTAGGGCAGGGCCTTGGCGAACCAGTCCGGGGTGGGAAAGTTGCGGTTCAGGTCCACCCCGTTGCCGTTGGTGCGCCGCGAGGGCCGGGCCAGGAGCCCGTCCGGATTGGAGAGGGGGGCGATGCGCCAGTGGTAGTGGCGGGCCTCGGCTTCCCCCAGCCAGTCCATCCAGCGGAAGACGATGGAAACCGAGGTCAGTTCATCCCCGTGGATGCCGCCGATGATGAAGATGCGGGCTGGCCGCTGCGGCACCGGCTTGCTGCTCTCGGTCTTGAGGGCGGAGAGCTTGACCGGGGCCGCGGGCACGTCGCGGATCATCAGGGGCCGGCCCTGGACCGAACGCAGCTTGCCGGGCTCCATTCCCAGCTTGCGGCAGGATTCCGCCTCCACGCTTCTCAGGCGCTGGGCCAGGGCGTCGCACCAGTTCAGGGCCTCCGGATGCTGGGCAAGGGCGGGCAGGGCGAGGCTGGCGAGCAAGCAGGTGGCGGCGATCCGTTCGGGCAGGCGGCAGGACATCGGCAATCGGGAAGGGGGTGCGGGAAAGCCCGTAAGGATAATCCCAGGGGCCCGCGAGGGAAAGCGCAGGGGCCGGCCTCGCGTATAATCCGCCATTCTGGCGCCTCCCGGCCCGACTTCAGCCTCCGATAAAAGACTCTCATGCTCGATATCCAACTTCTCCGCAGTCAGCTCGACAGCGTGGCTCAACGCCTGGCCAGCCGTGGCAAGCCCATCGATTTTTCCGGATTCACCGCCCTCGAAGCCGAGCGCAAGACCTTGCAGACCCGCACCCAGGAACTGCAGAACCAGCGCAACACCCTCTCCAGGCAGATCGGCATGCTGAAGGGCAAGGGGGAGGACGCTTCCGCCGTCCTGGCCCAGGTAGCAGAACTGAAGTCGGAGCTGGAAGCCGCCGAGGCCCGGCTCGGCGAGTTGCTGGGCCAGTTCAATGCCATCCTGGCGGCCCTGCCCAACCTGCCTCATGAATCCGTGCCCGTGGGCTCCGATGAAAGCGGCAATGTGGAGCAAAAGCGCTGGGGCACGCCCCGGGCCTTCGATTTTCCCGTGCAGGACCATGTGGACCTGGGCGAAGCCCTGGGCCTGCTGGATTTCGCCACCGCCGCCAAGATCGCCGGGGCCCGCTTCGCGGTGATGAAGGGGCCGTTCTCCCGTCTGCACCGGGCTCTGGCCCAGTTCATGCTGGATACCCATACCGCCGAGCACGGCTATACCGAGGTCTACACCCCCTACCTGGTCAATGCCGACAGCCTGTTCGGCACGGGCCAGTTGCCCAAGTTCGAGGAAGACCTGTTCAAGGTGCCGCGGGGTGAGGATGCCCAGCCCCTGTACCTGATTCCCACCGCCGAGGTGCCGGTCACCAACATCGTCCGGGATGAAATCCTCGCCGCCGGGACCCTGCCCCTGAAGCTGGTCTGCCACACCCCCTGTTTCCGCTCCGAGGCCGGTTCCGCCGGGCGGGACACCCGGGGCATGATCCGCCAGCACCAGTTCGACAAGGTGGAACTGGTGCAGATCGTCCACCCGGAAAAATCCTGGGAAGCTCACGAGGAGTTGACCCGGCATGCGGAGGCGATCCTGGAAAAGCTGGAGCTGCCTTATCGCCGCATGACCCTGTGCACCGGCGACCTGGGCTTTTCTGCCGCCAAGACCTATGACCTGGAAGTCTGGCTGCCCGCCCAGAACACCTATCGGGAAATTTCGTCCTGCTCCAACTTCGAAGCTTTTCAGGCCCGCCGCCTGCAGGCCCGCTTCCGCAATGAAAAGAACAAGCCGGAACTGGTGCATACCCTGAACGGTTCCGCCCTGGCCGTGGGCCGCACCCTGGTGGCCATCGTCGAAAATTACCAGAACGCCGATGGCAGCATCACCATCCCGGCGGTGCTGCGGCCCTACATGGGCGGCGCCGGGTCCATCGGCGCCAAAATCGGCGCCAAAGCCTGATTCAGGGCTGCCGCCGCTTGAGGCCGGTTCCGCCCGAACCGGCCTTTTGTCTGCCCGCGTGCGCCCTGTCACCTTTGATGCCGGCCTGAAAATTTTCGAGGGGACGATAGGGCGGCTGGTAGCGCTGCAGGATGTCATAGAACATGCGCACGTTTTCCGCCATCACCACGGCTTCACCGCCCCGGGCCGGGCCCGATTTGAGGCGCTGGTAATACTGGGGCCGGGCCAGCAGGGGCAGCACCTTCTTCATTTCATACCAGGAATCCGGGTTCGCTCCCAACTGTCTGGCCATCGCGCGGGCGGCATTGAAATGACCGGGGCCGATGTTGTAGGCCGCCAGGGTCTGCCAGGTGCGGTCGGGTTCAGGCGTGCTGGGCGGCAGGCTGTTCCGGAGCATGGCCACGTAGCGGGCGCCACCGAGAATGCTTTCTTCCGGGTCCAGGCGATTGCTCACCCCCAGATGGTCGGCCGTCTCCTCGGTCAGCATCATCATGCCGCGCACCCCGGTGGGGCTGGTGTTGAGCGGGTCCCAGTTTGATTCCTGATAGGCAATGGCGGCCAGCAGGCGCCAATCGATATCCGTTATCAGCTGGGCCTGCTCGAACAGGGCGCGATACTTGGGCAGCACGGTGGCAATGCGATTGATGAAGGTGGCGACATCGATCTGCCGCAGGCGTTCGAGATGACCGAGATAACGATCCCGGAGTTGGGACAAGGTGGAACTGGACGCGATTTTTTCGATGAAGCGCTGCGCCCGGTTGAAGACCTCGGGATTGCCGTCGGCCGGAAAAAGCCAGGCAATCGGCTGCGGCTTGCCGATTTCCAGGCCTGCCTGCAGCATCGGGTAATAATTCATTCCCATGTTCAGGATGGCGCCATCGACCAGGGCCAGGTCCTCTTCCTGCCTGGCGACCGCTTCGAGGAGGTCAAAGGGGGTTTCGGAGGGGAATTCGCGTATCTGCAGGCTGGGAATCTGCTGCTGCAGGGCCACCAGAGCGCGGTACTGGCGGCTTCCCCGGCTCGCCGTGACCGTGCGCCCTTCAAGCATTTCCAGGGAACTCACCGGCAGGCCGGCTTCGTGGCGCACCAGCACATCACGGCTGCTCAGGTAGGGTTTGCTGAACTTGAATTCGGTATCCGGTGCCGGGGTCAGCCATCCCGCCGCCAGGTGCGCTTCGTGGTGGGCCAGGCGTTTGCGGATTTCGTGGCGCGGGACGACCTTGAAACGTACGGTCACCCCCAGTTCTTCGGCAAATAGCTGAATCAGGTCATGTTCCAGCCCGCCCGGAGGGTCTCCTTCGCCGCCTGCTTCATAAGTCAGCGGCCCGGGGTGGGTCAGGACCACCAATTCCTGACCCGGGGTGGGAAAGGGCAGGGGGCGCTCGCCGGTGGTCAGGAACTGCAAGAGCAGCCCGACGGCCAGAAGTGCCCAGAAATGGTGTTTGATTCGTGCTATCATCTCCGTCCTTCCGGAGAGGTACCGAAGTGGCCATAACGGCGCCGACTCGAAATCGGATGGTCAGAGAAATCTGGCACGTGGGTTCGAATCCCACCCTCTCCGCCAAAATTTATTGGTATCAATTCCATAGCCCGAGCATCTTATCAGATGCCGGGCCATGTCTTTTTCATGAGGCCGGCAGGGCTCGATCTTTTTGATTCCAATGCTTTCTGGATCATTCTGGCCGGGCTGCTGGATTGCCTGGGGCGCAGGGCCCGGCCCCTTTGTGGTAGTCCAGGTAGTTCAGGTAGTCCGGGTAGTCCGGCCCCATGGTAGTCCGGCCCCATGGTAGTCCGGCCCCATGGCAGTCCGGCCGGCTCTGGCGCAAAATGGCAGGGCGAGCGGGCTGGCCGCCGCAGGGCCTCCCCAGGGAGGTCTTCCACCCCGGAGGGAGGCGCCATGAATGACCCCATGAATGAACCCATCAGCGGCCGCAAGTGGCGCGGCGTCAATCTCGGGAGCTGGCTGCTGCTGGAAAAGTGGATGGTGCCCAGTATCTTCGAGGGCCTGGAGGCCACCGACGAAACCACCTGGTGTGCCGAACTGGGCAGCGCCGCAGCGGAGCGGTTGCGGCGTCACTGGAATAGTTTCATCACCCGCGAAGATTTTGCCTGGATTGCCGAACGCGGGCTGAATGCGGTGCGCCTTCCCGTGGGGCACTGGATTTTCGGGCCTGATTACCCCTACCACCCCAAGTACGGGGCGCAGCGCCATCCCTTCGTGACCGGCGGCATCGAGGTGCTGGACCGGGCCATGGGCTGGGCTGAAGAATTCGGTCTTGGGGTGTTGCTGGATCTGCATGCCGCCCCGGGCTGCCAGAATGGTTTTGACAATGGCGGCATCAAGGATGTGTGCGAGTGGCACACCCAGGCCGGATACCTGGAACATACCCTTGCCGTGCTGGAGCGCCTGGCCGGGCGTTACCGGGCCCACCCGGCCCTGTATGGTATCGAAGTGCTCAACGAGCCCCGCTGGGATGTGCCCACCGATTACCTGAAGTCCTTTTATCTGGCCGCTTACGAGCGCATCCGCCGCCACTGCCCGCCGGAGCGGGTGGCGGTGGTGTTCCACGATGGCTTCCGTTCTTACCGGGAATTCCTGGGCTTCATGCCGCCGCCGCTGTGGCAGAACGTGGTGTTCGACTATCACCGTTACCAGTGTTTCGACCGGCGCGACATCGACAGCGACATTTACCAGCATCTGCACAAGACCATTGGCGAGTGGCGGGACGAGGCGGATTCCATCAATGCGGCCCTGGGCCTGCCCGCGATCTGCGGCGAATGGAGCCTGGGCCTGGATTTGAAGGTGGTTTCCCTCTGGGCCGAAGGCCCCTACAACCACGCCCTGGAGCATATGGACCGTTTTCAGCAGGATGTTGCCAACCGGGCCTACGCCGCGGCGCAGTTGCTCAGTTTTGAGAAGCTCAAGGGCTGGTTCTTCTGGAGTTACAAGACGGAGACCACCCCGGGCTGGTGCTTCCGGGAATCGGTCGAACGGGGCTGGCTGCCGGGCCGTTTCGACTAAGCCGGCGGCGCTTCAACCAAGCCGGCGGCGCTTCAACCAAGCCGGCGGCGCTTCAACCAAGCCTGCGGCGCTTCAACCA
>NZ_JBASOH010000064.1:0-53849 GCF_049658005.1 Azovibrio sp.
GCCGCCTTTACCGACATCCTGAAACGGGAAGGCGTGCTCATCCGCAAGGAGGGTCGGGGCGCGCCTTCGACAACCGCTTCGTCGAGCGGCTCTGGCGCAGCGTCAAGCACGAAGACGTGGATCTGAAGGGCGATGCCTCGATGGGCGAATCGATGCTCGGCCTGACCGCGGATTTCGGTATTGCGCCTTCTACAACGCCAAGTGTCCGCACCCGTCGCTGGGGCAGAAAATGGGGCAGAAAACGCCGGAAGATGGCACGGCTGGGCTGCCGTGTGGGCGAGGCAGGCGTCGAGGTCGGTTGGCCCGGGTTCATCGCGGGCTCGGTGACGGGATTGACGACACCGGCATGAATGCACTGTTCGATCCGTCAGCCAAGCTGTTTTTCTGGCTTCCCGGCAGCAATCGATGTGACACATTACGTCGCATCAACCCGGATGATGGTTTCCATCCAACCAGGAGAAACCATCATGGCAAGATATCGTTCGCGTTACACCGCAAATGCGGCAAATCCTGATCCCATCATTCTTCTCTGGCTGCTGCGCATTCTGGTGCCGCTGGGTGGGCAGCGTGAATTCGTGCGCTCTAACGGCTTTAGCAACGATACGCTGGCCGAGGTGATTGGCCTGGGGCATTGGATCGATCCGTCTCCCAATGATTTTGACCTGAAGGCCGTTCAATCAGAACTGCGGTTGCTGCATCAGCAGGCGGAAAAGCAATGGGCAAAAGCGCCTCTCCCGGCTTGCCTGCGCAACAACGTTGGCCAACTCTCCAATCTGGTAGGCCTTGGCGCGACCGATTGCAGAATCCTGGAGTTTGCCGTGTCGATCCACAATGAACGGCTCCTGGATGACACGGCTGACTGGCTCGGCCAGATGTCATCAGTCAAGATCTTTCATGCCCTTTCGGTGATTCTGAATCTGCCCGAACCTGAAATCCGGGCTGCGCTGAGCGCACAAGGGATTCTCGCGCGCTCCGGCCTGGTTTCGGTCGACCGTAGCGGTACCAGCACGCTACGCGGCAAGCTGGATCTGCTCTCCGATGGGTTTGCTGATCTGATGACATCTTCGGAAGCCGATCCGATCAGCCTGCTGCGCGGCACCGTATCTGCCGCAGGCCCCGCACAACTCAAGCTGGCCGATTACAGCCATATCAATGCTTCCCTGGAAATTCTGCGTCCGTATCTACGGCACGCGGCCACGACCGGGCGGCGTGGCGTCAACATCTTCCTGCATGGAGCGCCGGGCACGGGCAAGAGTCAGCTGGCACGTGCCCTGGCGGATGAACTGGGATGTGAACTGTTCGAGGTGGCAAGTGAGGATGCCGATGGCGATCCCGTGAATGGCGAACGCCGTCTGCGCGCGTTTCGTGCCGCTCAGAGTTTCTTCGCACAACGCCGGGCTCTGATTGCATTCGACGAGGTCGAGGATGTCTTCAACGATGGCGACAGGTTCTTTGGTCGCAAGAGCACGGCCCAGGTCCGGAAGGCATGGATCAACCGGATGCTCGAAGAGAATCCGGTGCCGACGCTCTGGCTCTCCAATTCCATCGATGGACTCGACCCGGCCTTCATCCGCCGCTTCGATATGGTGTTCGAACTGCCTGTGCCACCCAAAAAACAGCGTGAGCGGATTTTGCGGGAGAATTGTGGCGACCTGCTCGATGCGGCCACTCTTTCACGGATTGCCGAGGCCGAGTCTCTCGCCCCCGCCGTCGTGGCCAAGGCGAGCTCTGTCATTCGCTCGATTCGCGACGATCTGGGCCAAAATGGTTGCGCATCGGCGTTTGAACGGTTGATCAGCAACACCCTGGAGGCCCAGGGACACCGTCCCCTCGTCCAGAACGACCCGGATCGGCTACCGGACATCTATGACCCGGGTTTCATCCATGCCGATGCCGACCTGAGCGCTGTTGCTGCGGGCCTGATTGCTGCGCGCGTCGGCCGACTCTGCTTGTACGGCCCGCCGGGTACGGGCAAGACCGCCTATGGGCGTTGGCTGGCTCAACAACTGGATGTTCCTTTATTGATCAAACGCGCATCGGACTTGATGTCGCCCTATGTCGGCGAAAACGAGCGGAACATTGCCCGGGCATTTCGACAAGCGGCGCAGGATGGCGCACTGCTACTGATCGACGAAGTCGACAGCTTCCTTCAGGATCGTCGTGAGGCGCAGCGTGGTTGGGAAGTGAGCATGGTCAATGAGATGCTCACCCAAATGGAATCGTTCTCCGGCGTATTCATCGCCTCGACGAACTTGATGACAGGTCTGGATCAGGCTGCGCTGCGTCGCTTCGACCTCAAGGTGAAGTTTGGCTTTCTACGGCCAGAACAGGCCTGGGAACTGGTGTGCCGTTACTGCAAACAACTCAACCTCCCTGCTCCACAGCCCGATCTGCGGGCAAGGACGATGCGTCTAGAGCGGCTCACCCCTGGCGATTTTGCCGCTGTGCTGCGCCAACACCGATTCCGCCCCATCGAATCTCCTGCAACGCTGGTTTCGGCCCTGGAGGCGGAGTGTGCAGTCAAAGAAAGTGGAAAAACATCGATTGGGTTTCTCTGACCATCAACCGCATGGGATGATTCGACAAAAAAGGGGAGGATCAATGCGCACACTCTCGAAGTCCAAACTACTGGCTTACCGGCAGTGCCCCAAGCGACTGTGGCTTGAGGTGCATCGCCCCAAGTTGCGCGAGGATTCGGCGGCCACCCAGGCCAGCTTTGCCGTGGGGCATCGAGTCGGTGACATTGCCCGGCGATTGTATGACCCCAAAGGCAAGGGTGTTCTGATCGATCCGCAAGCGGACGGGTTTGATGCCGCATTCGCCCGCACCCAGGAACTCCTGCTATCAGCGCAACCGATCTTCGAAGCGGGTTTCCGGGCCGAAGGTGCGTTGGCTTTTGCCGACGTGATGTTGCCGGTAAGAAAAGGGGGCAAGCGGGCCTGGCGTATGGTCGAGGTGAAATCCTCCACCTCAGTCAAAGACTACCATCGCGACGACGCGGCTGTGCAATCCTTCGTCGCCCGCTCCTCCGGCGTGCCGCTCACCAGGATTGCGCTCGCACATATCGACAATACTTGGGTCTATCCCGGCAATGAGGATTACAACGGGCTATTGCTCGAAAACGATCTGACGGATGAAGTGTTTGATCGTGGCGACGAGGTTCGCAGTTGGATAGCCGAGGCACAACAGATCGTCGCCAAGAAAAGTGAGCCTCGCATCGCTACGGGCAAGCACTGCGGCAATCCCTATGAGTGCGGATTTCTTGCCTATTGCCAAAGCCAGGAACCGCAGGCCGAGCAGCCGATCAAGTGGCTACCGGGTCGCTTGAGCAACAGGCTTCAGGCACACATCGAGGCGCACGGCCTGACAGAACTTCGTGACGTGCCGGATGAACTGCTCAGCGACAAGCAGCAACGCGTCAAAGCGGTCACCCTCTCCGGCAAACCTTATTTCGACCAGCAGGCAACCGCACAAGCGCTTGCCGCTGACAAGCTGCCTGCCTATTTTCTGGACTTTGAAACCATCCAATTCGCCGTACCGATCTGGAAAGGCACGCGCCCCTACCAGCAGATTCCTTTCCAGTTTAGCGTCCACCGTCTCTCTCGCACGGGCAAGCTCGGGCAGCAAGCCTTTCTCGATCTCACAGGCAGCGATCCATCCCAGGCATTTGCCGAAGCCTTGATTGCCGCATGTGGCGAGCGAGGTCCCATCTTCGTCTACAACGCCGGGTTCGAAACGACCCGTATCCGCGAGCTGTCTGAGCGCTTTCCTCGTCTGGCCAAACCGCTACAGGCATTGAACGGGCGGGTGGTGGATCTGTTGCCGGTGGCACGTGATCATTACTACCACCCCAGCCAGCAGGGCAGCTGGAGCATCAAGGCGGTGCTGCCGGCACTCTGTCCAGATCTGGATTACGGCGATCTCGAGGGTGTCCAGGATGGCGGAATGGCCATGGATGCCTTCCTGGAGGCGCTGGCACCGCAAACCGGTAAGGCACGCAAGAGCACAATCGAGCAGCAATTGCTGACCTACTGCGCACTCGACACCTATGCCATGGTGCGCTTGTGGTCGATTTTCTCGGGCTCTGCATTGAGGGTCTGAAATGGCAAAGCGCTCCGACAAGCTCGAAACCGTATTGCTTGCCGTCGAGTTGCTGCGCCGTATTCCGCGCGGCCGCAAGGTGACCGCCAGCGAGCTACATCGCCAACTCAAGGATGCCGGCATCGACCGCGATCTGCGCACCATCCAGCGACAACTGGAAATGCTCAGCGAGCATTTCGAGATCGAGCGTGACGACCGTAGCAAACCCTATGGCTATCGTTGGCTGGAGCAAGCCAAAGGGCTGGCGGTGCCCAATCTCACGCCGCAGGAGTCGCTGCTGCTGCAGCTTGCCGAAGAGCACCTGAAGAATCTCCTGCCGGCCCGGTTGACGAAATCCATGGAGGGGTTTTTCAGCCAAGCTCGGCGGAATCTTGGTCCGGATAGCCGTGCGCGCCTGGAGCGTGAGTGGCCCGGCAAGGTACGTGTCGTGGCCACCAGCCAGCCGCTGTTGCCTCCCAAGATCGTTCCAGGTGTCTTCGAGGTGGTCAGTGAGGCCCTATATGGCAATTTCTGGCTTCAGCTCGATTACCGGAATTCCACAGGCTGGCGCAGCAAGGTGGAAGTCATGCCCTTGGGCCTCGTCCAGCAAGGGCCGCGCCTCTATCTCGTTTGCCGCTATCGGGGTTACGACAATGAGAGAAATCTGGCGCTGCACCGCATCTTGTCGGCAGAAATGTCGACGCTGACGTTTGATCGGCCCAGAGAATTCGACCTCAGGAAATATGACGACGACGGGCGTTTCGGCTTCGGCGAGGGAGAAAAGATCCGGCTGACCTTCCGCATCGAGCCCAGTGCCGGGCTTCACCTGCTGGAATCTCCACTCTCGAACGACCAGCAAGTCGTCGAGCTCGATGACGGACAACTGGAAATCACCGCCACAGTAATTGATAGTGCCATGCTGGAATGGTGGCTGCGAGGGTTCGGGGATGCCGTGCAAGTCATCGACCGCCGCCCACTCGAATCGCCAATCTGAATTGCCAAACCGGTTTCGCAATTGGAAAAATCATGACACCACAACTTCCCGTCGCCCCCCCAAGCGCTGATGCCCGTGGGCGCACTCAGCGGTTATTTCTGGGTCCCAGCGTACCAGCGCGGTTACCGCTGGGGCAAGCATGAAGTCGAAGCTTTACTCAACGACCTGCATGAATGCGCCAAACTGCCAATCGGCCAGATCTATTGCCTGCAACCGGTAGCGGTCAAGGCGCTGACCCGGGCGGCGACCGATCCCTATCCGGAGGCCGTACCGGTCGGTGAAACCTATTTTGAACTGATCGATGGCCAGCAACGTATCACCACCCTTTACCTGCTCTACCGCTATCTGCACGCACTTGGACAGGGGGCACCCAACTTCGTACTGAGCTATGAAACGCGGCCCGGAAGCACCCAGTTTCTGAAAATGGTCAGCAGCCGGATCGACGACACGAACATCGATTACTTCCACATGTCGACCGCCTTCGCCCATATTCAGGGCTGGTTTGAAACGAGGTGGCCGGACGTCAGCGAACGACAGCATGCAGCTGCTGACTGGGCCCAGCGCCTTGCCAGCCAGATCGACTTGATCTGGTTCGATGCCGGCGGACAGGACGCCATCGATCTTTTTACACGGATCAACGCCGGGCGCATCTCGCTGACCAATGCCGAGCTGGTCAAGGCGCTGCTGTTGGCGGACAACGGACACGCGGACCCGATCCAGCAAGCCACCTGCGCCGGTCAGTGGGATGCTATCGAACATGCCCTGCATGACGACGCCTTCTGGTACTTTCTGAGCGCCGACAAACCCGAATCTTACGCGACTCGCATCGATCTGCTACTTGACCTGATCGCCCACGCATCCAGGACGCACAACGACTCATTCGCAACCTTCGAAACGTTTCAACGTGAACTTGCCCAAGGCAGGACGCAACAGGACCTGTGGAGCGAGGTCTGGCAACGCTACACCCTCTTGCGCGACTGGTTTGAGGACCGTGCCATCTACCACCGCATCGGCTGGCTGATTGCTACCGGCGAGAAACTCTCGATTGTGATGGAACTGTGCATGCAGAACGCAGCCCAGTCCAGATCGGCGTTCAAGAAACTCCTCGAGAGCCGCATACGTAATCGGCTCGATGTTACCCAACAGGATTTTACAGGCCTGAACTACGAGGACCATCGCCAGCAGTGCGAACGCCTGTTACTGCTGTTCAACGTGCTGTCGGTCGACCGGCTTGAACACGGAAACGAGCGCTACCCATTTGCCACGCACCACAAGGAACAATGGAGCCTGGAGCATATCCACGCGCAGGCCGCCCAACCGCTGAATGGCGAGGCGGCATGGCGCGAATGGTTGAGCGACGCCAAGAGAACGCTGGATACGTTACAGCTGGACGACAAACAAACTGAACAACTTACCGACCAATTGGACAAGGCGTTGGCGAACAAGACCATCGGCCGCAATACATTTACGAAGCTCGAACAGGACGTCAGCAACTTGCTGAACCGCCTCAATGCTGCCAGCGATCCGCATGCGCTCGACAACCTGGCGCTGCTGTCGTGCGACATCAATGCTGCCTTGGGCAACCAGTCGTTTCCAGCCAAGCGGCGGCGCCTGCTCGAACTCGACAACGAGGGGCGTTTCATTCCGCTGTGCACACGTCGGGTTTTCTTCAAGTACTACACAAAAACAACCCGCCAGCAACTGCAGTTTTGGAGCCTGGCAGATCGCGATGCCTACCGCAAGGTGATCGAGGAAGTTGTCACCCCTTATCTCAATTGAGAAAACAGCCATGACCACTACCTCGTTTGCCGGCCTGAGTAGCAATATCGAACGCATCGAAATCCCCATCATCCAGCGCGATTATGCGCAAGGGCGCATGGACGAGACTACAAGGCGTATCCGTAGTGCGTTTCTCGATGCCCTGCTCAAGGCATTGGAACCGAATGCGAAAGCGCAGCCGCTCGACTTCGTTTATGGCGAAATCAAGAAGGGCGCGCTGATTCCGCTCGACGGCCAGCAGCGGCTCACCACGCTGTTCCTCCTGCATTGGTATCTAGCAGCACGCTTAGGCATCGCCACCGATTCTGCCAACTGGAGCCGGCTGCCAACTTTCACCTACAGGACACGGGCAAGTTCGACGGCGTTTTGTCAGCAGCTCGCCACCTGTCGCCCGCCGTTTGCCAATCCCCTCGCCGACGAAAAAGACCCAACCAAGGAACTGGGCGACTGGTTCAAGGATCAGTCCTGGTTCCCGCGAGCATGGGAACGTGATCCGACCATCATCGGCATGTTGGTCACGCTTGACGACCTGAACGAGCGGTTGCGGGCGTGGAGCGATGGCAAACTGCAAAGCGCCTGGGATCGGCTCACCAACGCCCAATCCCCTGCGATCCACTTCGACTTCCTGTCCATTGCCAATATCGGCCCGGCCGACCGCCAGTACATCCGGATGAACGCGCGGGGCAAGCCGCTAACCGAGTTTGAACGATTCAAGGCGCGTTTCGAGGAGATACTCGGCCACGCCTCACCCACCGACCGCACGACATTCTCCCACCGGGTGGATGGCCCCTGGACCGACCTGCTCTGGCCACTGCGTGACAGTGGAAAAAAGAGCGCGCTCGACGCCGTGATCGACGACGAATTCCTGCGCCTTTTCTGCTATCTCAGCGCCCTCGCCGTCTGGAAGTTTAAACTGCTCGATTGCAAGGCAGAGCCCGGGACTCTGGAATTGCACATGTGGGCCGAATCAATATTCGGCCAGGCCGATGCCAACGGCGATCGGCGCGCCTTTCTTTTCAAGGCAATGGACGCCCTGCACAACACTTTTTCCGGCAAGGATCGGCCGGCAATCGAGGCCACCTTTGCACAATGGTTCTCCAAAGAAATTCACCAGCAGGGCAAATTGGCGCTCTTCGAAACGGAGACCAATCTTCTGACCAAATGCGTGGTGCACTTTGGTGAACCGTCGATTGAAAAAAGCAGGTTTTCGCTGGCGCAAACACTTTTGTTTTATGCATTGCTGCAAGGCTGGATGAAAGGCAGCGCCCCAGATTTGCAACGCCTGCGCGTTCTGCGCAATCTCCTGCTGGCACCGGATGCCTATCTATCGCAGGGGAAGATGGCCGACCATTTGCCTGGAGTCGAACACCTGATTGACCACGGTCTGCCAAGTGCGGGCACATCGATGCCAGGAGCGTTGAAATTTGCGTTCAGTGAACGACAACTGACCGAGGAGGTCGAGAAGTTGGCTTTGAAATCCGCCAGCGCCGCCCTGGCCGCTGACATTGAACGGCTGGAAGATCATCCGCTGCTCAGAGGCTGCCTGTTCGCCTTCGACCTTCAGGCCAACCCAGCGGACATCCGGCGCCGCGTCGATACCTTCTATGAATTGTTCCCCCCCGGTGGTTTGCTTCGTTACGGCGAACTTTTGACCGGCGCACTGCTGACTAAAGGCGACTACAGCCGTCCTGTAGGCAATAATAAGTTCCAGTTCGGTAGCGCTACCCAAGATCCCCGCTGGCGCGACGTGCTGACCGGCCCGCGTGTGGACCCATTGACAATCAGAACCCCGCTGGCCGCCCTACTCGACGACGTAGCTGCGGGTACAGGCGACATCCCCGCCCGCCTACAGGACATTGTCGATAATTGGCGGACAAAGCAGAAGCAGTTTGACTGGCGCTATTACCTCGTCAACTACAAGTGCATGCGGAGTGGTGAAAGCGGCCTCTATTACTCATACAGCGGGAGCATGGGCTTCGACTTGTGCATGCTGCACACGGATGTGCTGCGTAGCTACTACGACGACCCGTATATCGTTGCAATCATTGAGCAAAGTGGTATCCCAAAAGAGAAGGTAATCTATTGGTTCGGCTACAGCGCTCACTTGCAGCAGGACGCACGCTGGCTGCAGGCGAAGGGAGGCGCAAATATTCTGCGCCACGATCCGGCCGGCTGGGTGGTCAATCCCCCCAACGACCCGGCTCAGCATGCAGCGTTTATTCAGGTGTGCAGTCCATACGGCATGAAACAGCGGAATGGCGAGTGGATTCTGGAGGTGCCACCGAGACTGGCTGCAGGAGGTCTCGACTATGACACCGCCGACCGCATCGATCTCGGTCGAAAGCTGCTGGTCGATTTGCTACCGCTGTACCTCTGACCTGGCGATGCTCTCCAAAATCGCCTCTCGCCTTGACTGGTTTGTCTTGTTTCCGGCAGTTAATAGCCATGTCATCCAGCTGCAAACCGGACGAGGAGGTAGTTTCAACAAATTTTCAGGCGTCACCCCGATGGGTGAGCGGGAAAGGACGGTGCTGATGCAAGCCCGGTAACGAACCCGGGGCGCCGCCGCTGGCTTTGCCTGGGTCAGAGGCTTCGTCAAGGGAGCGGGCACTGGCGCCCGCTCCAGACCGCGTCAATGCAGACGCAGTAGTTGTTCGGCCACCCGTTGCCCCAGGCGTGCGGCCGTCTTCAGGTCCGATTCCAGCATGGCCTCGGCGCCCTGGTCTGCATTGGCCTGGGCCATGGCACCCGAGCAGCTGCCCAGCCGGTTCAGGTCGGCGACCGAACCCTGGCTGGAGTTGTTGCCGGGCAGAATGTCGAGGCTGACCCAGATCATGCCGTGCTGACAGGCCAGGAGGATCAACTGCACCAGGGTGCTGAGCTTGTCACCGGACTGGGAGGCCGAGGTGGTAAAGCCGGCGGCCAGCTTATCCTTCCAGGACTGGGCAAACCAGCGTTTGCTGGAAGCGTCCATGAATTCCTTGAACTTGGCCGAGGCGCTTCCCATGTAGGTGGGCGCGCCAAAGATGATGGCATCGGCGGCATCCAGCTCGGCCCAGGCGGCCTCGTCGAGTTGGGTCACGTCATGAAGTTTCGCCGCCACCCCCGCCAGGGAACTGGCGCCTTCGAGAACAGCCTGGGCCTGGCGGGCCGTGTGGCCATAACCGCTGTGATATGCAATGGCAATTTTCTTCATTGTCGAGTCTCCATGTTGATGTGGTGCTTGTGACCAGAATGGGCTCAGGACATTTCCCGGAGGATGCGATAAGCCTCGTCCTCCATGGGTACGAATCCAAGGGCGCCTTGTTGCTCCAGCAGTGCGGGATAGGCGCGCCCACCCTGGGCCAGAAAGGATGCCTGAATTCCCTTTCGCAGGGAAGCGCAAAGACGGCCGCGATAGACAATGGCATCCAGCGGCAAGGGCTCCGAACGCCACAGCACCCGCACGGCATCGGCGCCGATGCGCCCCTGGCGGATCAGTTCCGAGAGGTGGAAGCCGGAGAGGAAAGCCGCATCCACCTTGCCTGCCGCCACGGCCAGCCCGGCCCGGTCATGGTCGCCCACGTACACCACGCGGCCGAAAAAACTGTCCAGGGACTGCCCGGTCAGGCCCGGAAAAACGCGGCGCGGCAGGACGGCTCCCGAAGTGCTGCCAGGATCGGTGAGCGCCAGCACGCTGCCCTGCAGGGCTTGCACGTCGCGGTAGGGACGTGCTGCCGGCACGGCCAGGACGGCGCGATAGTAAGGTCCTTCTTCCTGGAGCGGGCCGGCGCGCTTGGCATAGGATGCAAACACCTGGATATCCGGGTTGGCTTTGCTGGCCTTGAGGTAGGCCGCCGGACCCAGAATGGCGAAGTCGATGGTTCCCGCCACCAGCCCCTCCACCACTGCGCCATAGGATTGGGGCAACAGCAGTTCCACCGCCTTGCCCAGCCGGGCCTCGATGGCAGCCAGCAGGGGTTTGTAGGCGGCCAGATCACGGCCGGCATCGCCCTGGGGCACCAGGGAAAAGCGCAAGCGGGCCGGCGATTCACACTGGGCCCAGCTCTCGACGGCCCACACCCCCATCCCCAGGCCAACGCAAAAACGCCGCCGGCCAAGGCTAAATTTCCCCATCCCCATTCCCATCCCCTTTTCTTTCCAGCAATGTCTCGATTTCGCTGGCCACTGCCGGCCGGTGCAGATGGTATCCCTGCGCGGCATCGGCACCGGCCGCCTTGAATTGCACCCACTGATCCGGGGTCTCCAGGTCGGTCACCAGCACTCGCAGACCCTGGACATGGGCCAGGATGATGATGAAACTGGCGAGGGTGCGATCCTGCCGGCCCCCCTGATCTGCGCTGATACAACCCGGCCCTACTTTCAGCCATTTGATCGGCAGGACGTGCAGATGATGGAAATTCGTCGGCCCCCGTCCAAACCCATCCACCCACAGGGAAACCCCCAGACAGGCCAGATTTTCGAGACGGGCGATGCTCTGGCTGTCGGCGGACTGAAACCAGTCCACCGGAATTTCCAGCCCCAGGAGGGCGGGCTGCAGCCTGCGTTCGCGCAGGGTTTTCAGCACCAACCCGGGAAAATCCGGATCGCCGAGACTTTCCCCGGTCACATTGACCGTAATCGGCAACAAGGCAAAGCCGCTGTTCTGCCAGGCATCCAGCTGCCGGCAGACCTGCTGGATCACCCAATGGTCAAGACGGGGCAGCAAGCCCTGTTCCCGGGCGGCTGGAAGAATGTCCTTGGGGTAAATCAAGCCGTGACGGGCATGGGGCCAGCGCAGGAAAGCCTCCAGGCCGATCCGGCGCAAGTCAGCCAGTTCATGCTGGATCTGGTAGTGCAACAGCAATTCGTCATTCTGCAAGGCGGACGCCAGCCCCCGCGCGAGTTCATCCTGCCGCACGGGAATGTCATTCAGGGCGGCATCGTAAAACCGGAACGTACCGCGCCCGGCGGCCTTGGCGGCATACATGGCGGCATCGGCATGCTCCATCAGGGTTTCCATGTCGAGGCCGTCCCGCGGAGCCAGGGCGATGCCCATGCTGGGGCGCACCTCCAGAACATGGCCCTCCAGACGGCAGGGCGCCCCCACGGCCAGGATGATCTTGCTGGCAATCCGGGCCGCATCCTCGGCATCCGCCAGTTCATTGATGAGCAGCACGAATTCATCCCCGCCCTGGCGCGATACCAGATCCGAATCCCGCACCGACTGGCGCAGGCGCTGCGCCACGTGCCGCAACAGCAGATCTCCGATGTGGTGGCCCAACTGGTCATTGACCACCTTGAAACGGTCGAGATCGAGAAAGACGAGGGCCAGCAGATGGCCGCCGCGACGACTGGCGGAGAGATGGCTTTCCGCCAGTTCAGAAAACAGCATGCGATTGGGAAGCCCCGTCAGATGATCATGCGAGGCAAGATGGTAGGCTTGTCCCTTTTCCTGTTGCAGCTGCTGGATCAGCTCCTGCTTGTCGACCTCGGACTGGAGCACCTGACGGTACAGCTCACGCTGGCGCTGGGCCAGCAGGGAAAGGGCCACGCCCGCGGCCGAGAGGAGCAGGGTGAGACTCCAGGCCAGGCTCAAGTGGCGCCGGCGAGAAGCTGCCAGCCCCTCAAGAATACTGTCTTCAGTCTGGCTGATTTCGACCCGCAAGGGAAAGCGTTCGAGTGTCTTGCCGACCACCAGCCGGGCCTCCTGGCCGGACGTGGCATGGGCGTTTCCCAGACTGATGGCCAGGTCATCCGCGACCAGCAGGGGGCCCGCCTCACTCCGGGAGATGATGATCTGCCGCGCGCCCAGGCCGGCTCCCTGATACAAGCGCAAGAAATAACCCAGATCGAGCAGCATCAGCAAACGCCCGGTGCGCCCCTTCGGACTTTCCAGGGAGAGCGCCACGGGCAGCAACCAGGCCTCGTCCCCGTCACTGCTGAGTGGCCCCAGGCTCAAGCCGGGCGCCGGTTGCGCCAGCGGATGCCTGGCCAGGGCCAGCGCCAGGGGGCTTGAAGCAAACCGCACGCTTCCGCCCTGATCGAGCACCAGCAGGCGGACATAAACCCCGTCCCCGGCCAGGGCGGCCCCCAGGGCCTCCCTTTCAGCATTACCCCGGTCCAGCAATTCCGCCGCCCGATCGGCATAGAGGTAGGGACGGGCCAGCACCTGCTCCAGATTGGCGGCGACGACGTGCGCCAGGGTCTGACTCTCCTGACGCGCCGCACTCAATGCCAGTTTTTCTTGCCGTTCCAGTTGCTGCAGCGACAAGCCCCAGATCACCATCAACACGAGCAGGGTCAGTAGCGCGGGCCCGAAGAGCAGCAGCATCCAGCGCCAGCGCTCAGCCAAGCGAAAAGAGGCAAAGGAAGCCATCTGCTCAGGCTTCACGGCAGGCACGAGCTCTCGACATGGCGACTCATCATGGGGAATACGCGTGACAGGAAAATGACAACGCCCGCCCTATAATCGGGAATTACTTGCGAGACTGGAGACGGACGTGGATGTCCTGCTGTTGCTGGCCAGCATCACCGTGGCCATCGTCCTGCTTTTCGATTACACCAATGGCTTTCACGATGCCGCCAACATCATCGCCACGGTGATTGCCTCGCGGGCCATGACCCCGGCCCAGGCGGTGATCTTGGTGAGCATCTTCGAATTTCTGGGGCCCCTGCTGGGAGGGACCGCCGTGGCCGATACCATCGGCTCCTTCGTCCAGTTGGGCGGGGTGCCGCCGCTCCTTTCCCTCGCGGTGATCCTGTGCGGCCTGGTGGGGGCCATCGTCTGGAATGTCATCACCTGGTGGAAGGGCGTCCCCTCTTCCTCCTCGCACGCCCTGGTCGGCGGCCTGACCGGGGCCGTGCTGGTTTCGGCAGGGGGCGATCATGTGGTCTGGGGTTTCGCCGAACTCCTGGAAGGCCGCATCACCGGCATCATCAAAGTGCTGGCTGCCCTGATCCTCTCGCCCCTGGCCGGTTTCTGGGCCGGTTTCCTGATCCACCGCCTGATGCATGCCCTGCTCCGGGCCGCCCGACCTGCCGCCAATTCCGGCCTGAAGCTGGCCCAGTATGTCACCGCCGCCGCCCTGGCTTTTTCCCACGGCGCCAACGACGCCCAGAAAAGCATGGGCATCCTGACCCTGGTGCTACTCCTGGGAGGCTTCATTCCCGAATTCAAGGTGCCGTTCTGGGTGATACTGGCCTGCGCCTCGGCCATCACCCTGGGCATCCTCTCCGGAGGCTGGCGCATCGCGCGCACCCTGGGGTTCGCCATCTACCGGGTGCGCCCCCTCCATGCCCTGGACTCCCAGCTCACCTCGGGCGCCGTGATCTTTGCCGCCGCCATGGCCGGGGCCCCGGTATCCACCACCCATGTGGTGGCCTCGTCCATCATGGGCATTGGCGCTTCCGAGCGGCCCCGCTCGGTACGCTGGTCCAAGGCCGGCGATATCATCATGGCCTGGATCATCACCATCCCCGGAGCCGCCTGCTTTGCCATCCTGGCCTATGCCCTGGTGAATCTGTTCCTCAAGCCCGCTGCCTGATCGGGAGGCCCCATGCAAAACGACAA
This sequence comes from Azovibrio sp., assembly GCF_049658005.1. Classification (NCBI taxonomy): domain Bacteria; kingdom Pseudomonadati; phylum Pseudomonadota; class Betaproteobacteria; order Rhodocyclales; family Rhodocyclaceae; genus Azovibrio; species Azovibrio sp. The sequence goes on from NZ_JBASOH010000064.1 coordinate 14,406, forward strand.
GCCATCCATTTTCCGCCGCCTCTACGACCGGCTCTTTCCCCGGACGCCCGACTTCTTCGCCCTGCTTGCGGAGCAGTGCCAGCAGGTGGCCTGCACCACGAGCCTGCTGGTGAAATTCATGGAAACCGCCGCGCCGGAGATCGGCCGGCAGATCCGCCAGGACGAACATGAGGCCGACCGGATCAAGGTGCGCAACCTGCACGCCCTCAACGAAGCCTTTTCCACCCCCATCGACCGGGAGGACATCTACCGGGCCATCGTCGATCTGGACGATGTGGTGAATTACTGCAAGACCACGGTCAGCGAAATGGATGTACTGGGGGTGGCCCCGGACAAGCACACCCTGGAAATGGCCATGCACCTGAAGATGGGCATGGACGCCCTGGTGAGCGGTTATGGCAAGCTGGGCAAGCAGCCCCCCTCGGCGGCCGAGGACGCGGACATCGCCAGAAAGGCGGAACGCAAGGTGGAAAAGGCCTATCGCCGCGCCCTGGCCGAGCTGTTCCAGGGCGAGGACTACATCAACATGTTCAAGCGGCGGGAAATCTACCGCCACCTCTCCAACGCGGCCGACCGCATGGCCAACTGCGCCAACACCCTGCACGACATCGTCGTGAAGATCTGCTGAGGCCGATACCCGGAGCCGGGCCCGGTCGTTCCGTCCGGCCCGATCAAGGCTCCACGCTAAAGGGCTTGCCGTATCGGGCGGCCATGGGCGCCACCTGGGCCACCCATTCCTTCCGCCCCGAACAGGCCACCCGGCGGATCCCGGCTTGCTGGAACAAGGCCTGCAGCGCCGCTGCATCGCCCTGGACCAGATTCACCACACCGGCTGGCAGGCCCGCCCGTGCGGAAAGTTCCACCAGGGCATAGACTGCGCCCGGCGCCCGGGGGCTGGGTTTGAGCACCACCGTGCCGCCGGCACGCAGCACTGGTGCCAGCAGGATCGCCGCCGTAGCCAGGGGCGCGGCATCATCCCAGGCCAGCCCCACTACCTGGCCTTGATCCGCAGGGTCGGCAAACCGGGCCTGCAGCGCCGCCACGGCGGCCTCCACCTCGGCCCTGGCCAGGGCCTCGTCCTTGCCGATTTCCTGGCGCACCAGCTTGGCAAAGTGCCCGGTATATTGATCCAGCTCCGTCGCCCAGTCCTGCAGCAGTTCCTGACGCCGGGCCTCCGGCTGTGCGGCCCAGGCAGGGGCCGCCGCCTGAGCTGCCGCCGCCGCTTCCGCCACCTCATCGGCGCCGCACAGGGGGGTACGGCGCAGAGCCTCCCCGGTCAAGGCATCATGCACTTCATAAAAGCCGGAGGCCATGGTCAGGAACGCCCGGCCGTTGATCCAGAGCGGCAGGGCCGGTGGGCCGTTGGGACTCGACATCATGTTCAATGCGCTCCAATGCTAGAATAGTGCAGTGCACAACCGGGCCGAAAGGCCCGATAAATCGGCGAAAGGGCGAATGTTAACCCCAAGCCTGACTGAACGAAAGCCAAGCCGCGTGTCTGAAGCCCCCAAGAACTCCATCCAGGTCATTGAGCGCATGATGACGCTGCTGGATGTCCTCGCCGAATCCCCGGACCCCGTCAGCCTCAAGACCTTGGTCCAGCGTACCGGCCTGCACCCCTCCACGGCGCACCGCATCCTCGCCTCCCTGGCCGGCAGTCGCCTCGTCGAACGCCAGGATGCCGGCAGCTACCAGCTCGGCATCCGCCTGCTGGAGTTGGGGAATCTGGTCAAGAGTCGCATCAACCTGCGCGAAGTAGCCCTCCCTTTCATGCAGCAACTCCATGAAAAAATCGGGGAGAGCGTCAACCTCGGCATCCGCCACGACGACGAGATCATCTATATCGAACGGACCTCGGCCGGACGCTCCCTGGTGCGGGTGGTGTATCTGGTGGGAGGGCGCGCGCCCCTGCACCTGACCTCCGTGGGCAAGCTGTTTCTGGCCGAAGATCCCCCCCAGGCCGTGCGGGATTACGCCAGGCGTACCGGCCTGCCCGGCAAGACCGCCCATTCCCTGGTGACCCAGGCCGCCCTGGAAAAGGAACTGGAACGGATTCGCCGCCACAAGGTGGGCTTCGACGACGAGGAAGCAGAAGTGGGACTCAAATGCGTGGCGGCGCCCATCCGCGATGACGAAGGCAAGATGGTGGCCGGGCTCTCGGTTTCGGCCCCCACCGAACGACATCAGGAGAACTGGCCCGGCTGGGTCAAGGAAACCGCCGACGCCATTTCCCTCGCCCTGGGCTATCTACCCGGAAAACGCTGATGGAAACCGTTGATGGAAACCCTTGACGGGCGGAGGCCCGGCCTCATGAAAAACATGAAAACTCATCAAAAACGCGGCTCAAGGCCGCGTTTTTGATGAGGGTCAGACAGACTCAGGCACCCGTGTTGCGGCGACCGCCATCGGCGCTTTCCATCCAGCGCTTGATCCGGGTGGCATCCCCTACCCGGGTCATCTTGCCGTCGGAATCGAGCAGCACCATCACCACCGGCTTGTCCGCCACCCAGGTCTGCATCACGAGGCAACGACCCGCTTCGGAAATGTAACCGGTCTTGGAGAGGCCGATCTGCCAGCCGGGATTCTTCACCAGCACATTGGTGTTGTTGAAGTCCAGGATGCGATGCCCGAGGTCCACCCGCGCGCCGGCCATGGTGGAATATTCACGGATCTTGGGATACTGATGCGCCGCCACCACCATGCGCGCCAGATCACGGGCGGTGGAGACATTGTTGACGGACAGGCCGGTCGGCTCCTCAAAGCGGGTATGGCTCATGCCCAGAGCCGAGGCCTTGCGGTTCATGGCGGCGACGAAGGCCGGCAAGCCCCCCGGGTAATGACGCCCGAGCGCATTGGCGGCGCGGTTTTCCGAAGACATCAGGGCCAGCAGCAGCGCGGTATCCCGGGTCATGGCCGAACCCACCTTGAGGCGGGAGCGCGTCCCCTTGAGGTAATCCACGTCCTCATCGGAGATGTTGATCACCTCATTCAGGTTCAAGCCGGCATCGAGCACGACCATCGCGGTCATCAGCTTCGAAATGGAAGCGATGGGCACGACCACCTGGGCATTCTTCTCCAGCAGGGGAACGCCGCTGTGCTGGTCCATGACCAATACGGAAGCGGACCCCAGCGCCGGGTTGCCGCCTTCCCATTCTTCAGGCAGGGCGGCAACCTTGCGTACCGAAGCGGATTTCCTCGCCACCCGCCCCTTGCGGGCAGTCGCTCCAGCTTGCAGCGGCTTCTTCTTGCTGGATCTGGCGACGGGCTTGTTCCTGGTGCCGGCCTTCTGGGCAAGCACTTTCTTGCTGCTGCCGGCCACGACGGTCGTTTTCCCGGTCGTTTTCTTTTCTGCGGCAACGACAGGTGTGACCGAGCCCAGCGTCGTGAGCGCAGAGATCAGTAAAGTAATGGCAAGTTTTTTCATGGGCATTCCCCCTGGTTGGCAGGCAATTCTAAACCAGTCTACCATCGACTTGATTAAAATCAATAAAAATAAGTAGATAGATTCAAAACTTAGCGCCAGTTCTAGGAATGGAGGAGGCCAGCCTCATGCCCGCCTTCAGCCTCAGCGGAGGGCGGCATCCACCACCGTTAACGCCGTCATGTTGACGATGCGGCGCACGGTGGCGGTGGGCGTCAGGACATGAGCCGGTTTGGCGGCCCCGAGCAGCACCGGACCGACCGTGAGATTATCCCCGGCCGCAGTCTTGAGCAGGTTGAAGGAGATGTTGGCGGCATCGAGCGTCGGCATCACCAGCAGATTGGCGACGCCCTTGAGGCGGGAATTGGGGAAGGCGGCCAGCCGGATCTGCTCATCCAGGGCTGCATCGCCGTGCATTTCGCCTTCCACTTCCAGATCCGGCGCCCGCTCGGTCAGCAGCGCCAGCACCTGACGCATCTTGATGGAGGTGGGCGTATCTTCGCTGCCAAAGGTGGAGTGGGACAGTAGCGCCACCTTCGGCACGATGCCGAACTTGCGGATTTCCTCGCAGGCCAGCAGGGTCATGTCGGCCAGTTGCTCCGCCGTGGGGTCGTAATTCACATAGGTGTCGGCGATGAACACCGTGCGGCCCGGCAGCAGCAGCATGTTCATGCTGGCGCAGTTTTTCACTCCGGGCGCCATACCGATGATGTTGCGCACATATTCCCGGTGCAGGTCATGGCGTCCGAAAGTGCCGCAGATCAAACCGTCGGCGTGCCCCAGGCGCACCATCAGGGCGCCATACAGGGTGGCGCGGCGCCGCACTTCCCGGCGGGCGTAATCGGGAGAAACGCCCTTGCGCTCCATCAGGCCATGGTAAGCCTGCCAGAAAGCCTCGAAATGCGTCTGGAAGAAAGCGGATTCGGGGTGCACCACCTGGTAATCCCGGCCCTCCTGGATGCGCAGGCCCGCCACTTTGATCTTGCGACTGATTTCACCGGGACGACCGATCAGGATCGGCATGGCAATCCCTTCGTCCCGCACCACCTGGACCGCCCGCAGCACCCGCTCTTCTTCACCCTCGGCAAAGACGATGCGCTTGGGCGCCTGCTTGGCCTGGGCAAACACCGGCTTCATGATCAGGCCGGAGTGGTAGACGAATTCGTTGAGGCTCTGCAGGTAGGCGCCCCAATCGGTGATGGGGCGCGTCGCCACGCCGGAATCCATGGCGGCCCGGGCCACGGCCGGGGCAATCTTGACGATCAGGCGGGGATCGAAGGGATTGGGAATCAGGTATTCGGGACCAAAGGGGCTGATCTTGCCGCCGTAGGCGGCCGCCACGGCTTCGGATTGTTCGACCCGGGCCAGCTCGGCAATGGCCTTCACCGCCGCCAGCTTCATTTCTTCAGTGATGGTGGTGGCGCCCACATCCAGGGCACCCCGGAAGATGAAGGGGAAGCACAGGACATTGTTGACCTGGTTCGGGTAGTCGGAACGACCCGTGGCGATGATGGCGTCGTCGCGCACCGCCTTCACGTCTTCCGGCAGGATTTCGGGATTGGGATTGGCCAGCGCCATCACCATCGGCCGTGCCGCCATTTTGGCGACCATTTCCTTCTTCAGTACGCCCCCGGCGGAAAGGCCCAGGAACACGTCGGCCCCCTCGATGACCTCGCCCAGGGTGCGGGCGTCGGTTTGCTTGGCGTAGCGGGCCTTGATCTCGTCCATCTCTTCGACGCGGCCTTCATAGACCACGCCCTTGATGTCGGTCACCCAGATGTTTTCCACGGGAATACCGAGCATCACCAGCAGGTCGAGACAGGCCAGGGCGGCAGCGCCAGCCCCGGAAGTCACCAGCTTGATCTGCTTCAGGTCCTTGCCCAGATAGGTGAGGCCATTGAGGATGGCGGCGCCGACCACGATGGCGGTACCGTGCTGGTCGTCGTGAAAGACGGGGATCTTCATCCGCTGGCGCAGCTTCTTCTCGATATAGAAGCACTCGGGGGCCTTGATGTCTTCCAGGTTGATGCCGCCGAAGGTGGGCTCCAGGGCCGCCACCATGTCGATCAGCTTGTCCGGGTCCCGCTCGGCGATTTCCAGGTCGAAGACATCGATGTTGGCAAACTTCTTGAACAGCACCCCCTTGCCTTCCATCACCGGCTTGGCGGCCAGGGGGCCGATGTTGCCGAGGCCCAGCACGGCGGTGCCGTTGGTGATGACCCCCACCAGATTGGCTCGGGCGGTCAGCGTCGAAACTTCGGCGGGATCGGCAACGATCTCTTCGCAGGCTGCCGCCACCCCCGGCGAATAGGCCATGGCAAGGTCATACTGATTGGTGAGCTGCTTGGTCGGCAAAACCGCGATCTTCCCCGGCCGGGGATGGCGGTGATAATAGAGGGCGGCATTACGCAACTGTTGCTTGTCCATGGCTTTATCTCGCATCATGCAATATGGTTTTGATTAGCGGGATGATTCTAGCACGCGACGCCATTCTGGCGCCCCCCCCTGGAACCCTCTTGCACCACCATGACCGAAGGATTGAGTTTATATTTCAAAGCCGTTATGGCAAGATTACGAGCTTTCCTGCCGGCGGTCGACTGGACCTCCAAGAAAGCCCGGCACCCGGTGCGGAGAACGGTTCGGACCCACCCTTCACCCCATGAAGAGGGCCCACTTTCCTGCTGAAAATGATCTTGAAGAGAGACTGCCATGACCGCACCGTTGAATGCTCCCGCCTACGTCAAAAACGAGCGCCTGAAACAATGGGTCGCCGAAATCGCTGAACTGACCCAACCCGACCGGATCCACTGGGCCGATGGCACCCAGGAAGAATATGACCGGCTGTGCGCCGAAATGGTCGAGGCCGGCACCCTGATCAAGCTGAACCCGGAAAAGCGCCCCAACTCCTACCTGGCCTTCTCCGACCCTTCCGACGTGGCCCGGGTCGAGGACCGCACCTTCATCTGTTCCGAAAAGAAGGAAGACGCCGGCCCGACCAATAACTGGGAAGAGCCCGCCAAGATGCGCGCAACCCTGAATGGCCTCTTCAAGGGCTGCATGCAGGGCCGCACCCTCTATGTCATCCCCTTCTCCATGGGCCCGCTGGGTTCCCCCATCGCCCACATCGGCGTGGAGCTCACCGATTCCCCCTATGTGGTGGCGAATATGCGCATCATGACCCGCATGGGCAAGGCCGTCCATGACGTGCTGGGCGCCGAGGGCGAGTTCGTACCCTGCGTGCACTCCGTGGGCGCCCCGCTGAAGCCGGGCCAGGCGGATGCAAAGTGGCCCTGCAATCCCACCACCAAGTACATCGTCCATTTCCCCGAAACCCGCGAGATCTGGTCCTATGGCTCCGGCTACGGCGGCAACGCCCTGCTCGGCAAGAAGTGCTTTGCCCTGCGCATCGCCTCCACCATGGCCCGCGACCAGGGCTGGCTGGCCGAGCACATGCTGATTCTCGGGGTGGAATCCCCCGAAGGCGAGAAGACCTATGTCGCCGCCGCCTTCCCCTCCGCCTGCGGCAAGACCAACTTCGCCATGCTGATCCCGCCCAAGTCCTTCAACGGCTGGAAGATCACCACCATCGGCGACGACATCGCCTGGATCAAGCCGCGCGTCGACAAGGACGGCGTCACCCGCTTCTACGCCATCAATCCGGAAGCCGGCTTCTTCGGCGTGGCGCCGGGCACCAGCGAAAAGACCAACTACAACGCGCTCGCCACCTTGAAGGAAAACATCATCTTCACCAACGTCGCCCTCACCGATGACGGCGACGTGTGGTGGGAAGGCATGACCAAGGAAGCGCCGGCCCACCTGATCGACTGGCAGGGCAAGGACTGGACCCCGGAAGACGGCAAGAAGGGGCGCAAGGCCGCCCATCCCAACTCCCGCTTCACCGCCCCGGCAAGCCAGTGCCCCTCCATCGACCCGGCCTGGGAAGATCCCGAGGGCGTGCCCATTTCCGCCTTCATCTTCGGCGGCCGGCGCGCCACCACCGTGCCGCTGGTGTACCAGGCCTTCAACTGGAACTACGGCGTCTATATGGCCGCCACCCTGGGCTCGGAAACCACCGCCGCCGCCTTCGGCGCCCAGGGCGTGGTGCGCCGCGACCCCTTTGCCATGCTGCCGTTCTGCGGCTACCACATGGGCGACTACTTCAACCACTGGCTGAAGATGGGCCACGTCGTGGATGCCACCCCCAAGATCTTCTGCGTGAACTGGTTTCGCATGAGCGAAAAAGGCGAATTCATGTGGCCCGGCTTCGGTGACAACATGCGCGTCCTGAAGTGGATCGTGGAACGCTGCAAGGGCCGCGTCGGCGCCAAGGAAACCACCCTGGGCTGGATGCCGCGCTTCGAAGACATCGACTGGACCGGCACCGACATCACCCAGGAAGCCTTCGATGCCCTGACCCAGGTCGATGCCGATGCCTGGCGGAATGAACTGGAACTGCACAAGGAATGGTTCGACAAGCTGGGCGAGAAGCTGCCCAGGGAACTGACCTTGAAGCGCGAGCTGTTCGAGCTGGGCCTGTTCAAGAACGCGGCCTGATCTTTCCTTGCTTCGGAACGAACGGCCGCCTGCGGGTGGCCGTTTTTTTCGCCACATTCCGCCCTGGCGAAAGCAAAACGAAGCGCTTTGGCCGCCCGGCCTCTTCGCGCCTTGAAGACTGAACCCGGCCGCTTGGGGCCGCCTCCCTACCCTGAGCCCCCTGAAAGTCGGGTGCCTTTGGCGCCAGTCGACAGGTCGCGATTTGGCCCGGCCGTGACCTGGGCCGGCAGGGCCATGGCGGGAAAGCGCCGGGCCAGCTCCCGCCAGTCGAAATGGGGGCCGGGATCGGTCTTGCGGCCGGGCGCCACATGCTCATGGCCGGCCATGGCGGTAATGGGACAGGCCTCACAGATGGCGTCCAGCAGGGGCCAGAGGGCGAGGTATTGCTGCGGTGCAAAGGGCTGGCGGTCACAGCCTTCCAGCTCGATCCCGATAGAGTAGTCATTGCAGTTGCCCCGCCCCTGCCAGGCCGACAAACCCGCATGCCAGGCCCGCGCCGCCGCACTGACGAACTGCACCACCTCGCCATCCCGGCGGACGAAGAAATGGGCCGATACCCGTACCCCGGCGAGGGTCTCGAAATAAGGATGGCCGGCCGGGTCGAGGCGATTGGTGAAGAACTGCTCCACATAGGCTCCGCCAAACGTCTCCGGGGGCAGGCTGATGCTGTGCAGGAGCACCAGGGAGACCTGGCTGCCCGCGGGCCGGGGGCCGAAGTTGGGGCTCTCCACCCGGCGCGCCCCGGACCACCAGCCATCCTGCCAGCCCGGCATCTTCAGGACTCCATGCCGAGCCGGTCGAGGCGGTAGCGCAGCGAGCGAAAGGAAATGCCCAGCACCCGGGCGGCGGCCGTGCGGTTGCCACCGGTCTGCTCCAGGACTTCCTGGATGGCCTGGCGCTCGACCCGGTTCAGATAATCCTCCAGCGTTTCCCCGGCCCGGCCGGTGCGGGCCTCGGCCAGGGACTCAGCCCCTAGTTGCAGATCCTCCGCCTCGATGGCCGCACCCGAACACAGCGCCGTGGCCCGCTCCAGAATGTTTTCCAGCTCGCGCACGTTGCCAGGGAAGGGATAGTCCTTCAGGGCCGCCCAGGCCGCCGCCGTCAGTTCGGGCGGATGAGCCCCGCACAGGCGCCCGAGAATCGCGCTCACCAGGATGGGTATGTCTTCCCGCCGCTCCCGCAAGGGGGGAATGCGCAATTCGATGACATTGAGCCGGTAGTAGAGATCCTGGCGGAAACAGCCCTGCTCCACGCACTCGCGCAGGTTCTTGTGGGTGGCGCAGATGATGCGTACATCCACGGCCTCTTCCGCCGTGCTGCCGACCTTGCGCACCTTCTTTTCCTGAATGGCCCGCAGCAGCTTCACCTGCATCGGCAGGGGCAGGTCCGCCACCTCGTCGAGAAACAAGGTGCCACCCTGGGCGGCCTGAAAGAAGCCTTCCCGATCGCTGTCGGCGCCGGTAAAGGCGCCCTTGCGATAACCGAAGAACTCGCTTTCCATCAGGTTTTCGGGAATGGCGCCGCAATTGACCGGGACGAAGGGCGCCGCCGCCCGGGCACTACGGGCATGGACCTGGCGCGCGGCCAGTTCCTTGCCGCTGCCGGACTCCCCGGAGATATAAATAGGGGCCTGGCTGCGGGCCATCTTCTCGATCAGGGCGCTCACCTGCAGCATGGCGGCGGATTCCCCCACCACCAACGGCCCCTGTTCCACCGGAGCTTCTCCCGGCAGACGCAGGGCCGACTTCACCAGGGTGCGCAACTGTTCCAGGCTGACCGGCTTGGCCAGGTAATCGAAAGCTCCTGCCTTCAGGGCCGCCACCGCATTTTCGGCGCTGCCGTAGGCGGTAATCACGGCCACCGGCGTGTCGCTGCCGGATTCATTCAGGTGCCGCACGATCTGCAGGCCATCGCCATCGGGCAGGCGCATGTCCGTCAGGCAGAGCTGGTAACGGTTGGCCCCCAGGAGTTCCAGGGCATCCCCCACCGTTCCGGCGCAATCCGCCGCCAGCCCCATCCGGGACAAGGTGAGGTCGATCAACTCGCGGATATCCGCCTCGTCGTCCACCACCAGAACGCGGTTCAACGCCCCTCGGGCTCGTCTTTCATTCCCTGCTGCTGACACGGCTCGCTTCTTCCTTTCAAGACAAAGTGCCCACCGGGGCCTTCCGACCCCAGGGACAGGCGGGCGCCATTGGCTTCACAGAGTTCCCGGGCGATGTGCAGGCCCAGGCCGGTGCCTCGGGAAGCGGTGGTAAAGAAGGGTTCGAAAATCTGTTCCCGCAGCTCCCGGGCAATGCCCGGACCATCATCCATGACATGCAATTCTACGCCACTCCCCATCCGCCTCGCCTCCAGCCGCACCGCCCCTGGATCGCGGCTGGAATGGCGCAGGGCATTGCCCACCAGATTCCAGAGCACCTGATGCAACTGCCCCGGCTCAAAACAGAGAACCGCCTCCTCCGGCACCTGCAGGCCGATGAGCGACGCCTCCAGATGCTCCTGGGCCAGGACTTCCTGGACGAAGTCTTCCAGATAGCTTTTCAGAGGAATGCGCTCCTGGGCCACCGCCCTTTGCCGGCCCAGCACCAGCACATCCTGGATGACCCGGTCCAGGCGCTGGGTGTTGTCGCGGATGATGCGCAGCAGGCGCTCCTGGATGGCTCCCCTGGACTCCTCCTCCGCCAGCAGGTCCCCGGCATGGCTGATGGCCGAGAGGGGATTGCGGATCTCATGCGCAATGCTGGCCGTCAACCGGCCCAGAGAGGCCAGTTTCAACTGCAGCGCCTGTTCGCGCAGCTTGCCCAGGTCTTCCAGAAACACCAGGGCGGCTCCGTCGGTGCTCTGCGTTCGCACAAAACGGGCGGCCAGCTCCTTACCCTCCGGCCTCGCCAGCTCCACCCGCTTCGGCCCCTGCCCGGCCCGCCAGGCCCGGTAACCCCTGGCCAGATCAGGCTCGATGCTGGCCAGGACGCCGCCCTCGCCAGCCGCCTGACCGAGAATCGCCTGGGCCCGGGGGTTCGATTGCAGGATGCGCCCTTCCATATCCACGACCAGCACCCCGTCCTGCATGCGCTCCATGACCCGACGGCTGATGCGCATCTGGTTTTCCAGCTCGATCCCCCTGCGCCGAGCCAGCTCCTCATTGGTCGCCAGACGCCGCCCCAGCAGGTGGGCAGAAATCGCCGTCGCAAAAAAACCCATGGACAAAAAGCCCGCCTGCACGATCCGGGCTGCATCGATATTGCGGGCCAGCCCCCCCAGCAATTCCATGCACAGCAAGGACAAGGTCGCCAGCGCCGCATAAAACAAGGCCAGCCGACCCCGGGCCACCAGGCTCGCCCCCGCCACCGATACCAGCAGCACCAGCCCCAGGCCGCTCTTCAAACCTCCCAGGATGAACATCAACAGATTCATCCCGATCACATCCAGAAGCACCTGTCCTGTCAGCTGGGCATGAAAACGCTCCTTCCAGCGCAGCGAAACCGCCAGCCCCAAGCCCACCAGCAAGGTATAAGCACTGCCCGACAGATAAACCAGCTGCCGCGCCTCTGCATCGAGCTCGATCAGATCGAACCAGCTGGTAAAGGGCATGAAAACCAGCAGCAAGGCCAGCAGCAGGCGGTAAGCATTGAAAAGCTGAAAGGACCGCCAGGAGGGCGTCCACGGGGTTTCCAGCCGTTTCACTTCTGGCGTCCGGAAACCGGCCCCAAAGCCCGATGCGCCGCACAGCAAAATCGCAGCCCCTCATCGTCCGTGACCATCTCCCCCAGCGGCACATATACACCGCAATGGGCACAGGCTGCCATCGTTTCAGCTGGAGCCTGGTACTCAACCCGCCCCCGGCTCTCCGCTTTGCGTTTCCACTGACGCAAGTACCACCAGAGGCCAACACAAAGGACGATCAACAACAGATATTTCATGAAAACGACACCCCGAGGATGAAAGTTCAACGCCAGGTAGCGATGGTATTACAGGGCTTGCTGCAGAGCCACGAGGGGTTTCGGGCAAGCCGGCGATGGCACCTGGAGTACCGCCTGGCAATCAGGCGAAATTGAGAGCGGGCGGATGGTCAGGGTTCTGCCCCATGGTTCAGCCCCATGGTTCAGACCCCGGGCTGCAAGGTGATGGCAACTTCCCGGTGTTCCTCCCCCCGGCGCACCGTGAGGCGCACCGTATCGCCCACCCGGTAATCGTCCAGGCGGGCAAGCAACTGGGAAAGACCATGTACCGCCTTGCCCTCGACGGCGACGATGACATCCCCAGGCTCGATGCCGGCCGGCCCGACCAGGATGCCGCGCAGCCCGGCTTTTTCAGCCGCCGATCCTGGCGCCACGCGCAAGACGAAAACGCCCTCGATGCCGGTCGTGGCGACCAGGCGCTCATTGAGCCGCTCGTCCGCCTCGATCCCGAGCGCCGGGCGGATGTAACGTCCGGTCTTGATGAGCTCGGGCACGACGCGCATGACGGTATCCACCGGCACTGCGAAACCGATGCCGGCAAAGGCGCCCGAGGGGCTGTAGATGGCCGTGTTGATACCGATCAGCCGCCCGGAGGAATCGAGCAGCGGCCCGCCGGAATTGCCGGGATTGATGGCGGCATCGGTCTGGATCAAGTGCTCGATGACCGGGCCGCCCCGGTCCCCGGCGAGCGAGCGGTCGAGCGCCGAGACGATACCGTTGGTCAGCGTCCAGTCCAGACCGAAGGGGTTGCCGATGGCAAACACCTTTTGCCCGACTTTGAGATCGGCACTGGTGCCGATGGGCACCGGCGGCGGCCGCTTGAAGCCGACCCCGATGCGCAGCACGGCGATGTCATGGGCGGGCGAGGCGCCCACCAGGGCGGCCTGATAGTCGCGCCCGTCGGCCAGCTTGACCGTGGCCTGGGAGGCCCCCTCGATGACATGGAAATTGGTGACCACATGCCCGGCATCGTCCCAGACGAAGCCCGAGCCGGTCCCGCGCGGAATGGTGAATATATTGCGCGTCCAGGGATCGCGGACCATCTGCGTCGTGGAGATGAACACCACCGAATCGCGCGACTTCTCGAACAGTTCGATGGTGGCCTTCTCGTCCGCCGCCAGATCGCCCCGGGCGGTCACGGTGCGCGGCGTGCCTGCCTCTGGCGCGAACCACGACTCGAAGACCGGCAGCAAATGCCACAGCACCATCAACGCCGCGAGGCAGGCGGTGATGAACAGCCAGCGGCTGAAAAAAGACCTTGCAAACTGGCTACGGTAGGGATCATCGGGGCGCATGGGCAGGCTCCTGGAAATGTTTCATCGCCAATATCCCCCGACATGCCAGCGCGGCTCATGCGGTGGCGGGTCTGCACACGAGCTGAGCGGGAATGGCGTCTCGAAGGACGACAGGGCTTGTTGCGCCGGTTCTAGCGCCATCAGCCGGGCGATACGATCTGCGGTGGCCGGGTGGGTGCGCAGCCACGATACTTCCGGCATGCCCCAGCCGGGCTGCAGGAAGGTCCGCCAGGAACGGCTCCAGCGTTCAATCTTCCCCAGTGCGAGCGCCAGTCCTTCCGGGTCCCCGGTGAGCGCGGCGGCCACTTGGTCGGCATCGAATTCGCGCACCCGCGACAGCCCCAGTTGCGCCAGCAGCGCGAAATATGGGGCAAGCGCCAGGAGCAGCAGCCCCCAGAGGTTGATCTCGGCTCCACCCAGCAGCACATAGGGCAAGGCCAGCAGCAGCGAGGCCTGTCCGACAAGGGAGAGCCAATGGGTCAGGCGGCAGATGGAATCGGCCAGCCCCATCACGCTCAGGTCGCCGTGCGCGATGTGCGCGACCTCATGCGCCAGGACGCCGGCCAGTTCGCGCGGCGACAGGGTGCGCAGCATGCCATCCGACACTCCGATGGCGGCGTGCTGCCGCGAACCGACGGCAAACGCATTGACGACCTGACTGGGCACGTAGTACAGGGATGGCACGCCGGGCAGGCCGGCGCGCACCGCCAGTTCCCCGACCAGCCGCCAAAGGTCGGGGGCTTCCTGCGGCGGGATCGGGCGGGCCTGGTACAGGCGCAGGGTGAGCCGCGCCGCCGCGGCCGGTTCGATCAGCAAGGCCAGCACGCCCGCCCCCAGCGCCAGCCACAAGCCCGTGTCACCGAAAATGAGCAAGCCCGAAAGCGTGCAGAGGGTGAGCAGGGCAAATATCAGCCAGAGCGTTTGCAGCCGGTTGATGAAGCGGTGCCGCCGCCAGCGCGCGGGATTGATGCGGGCCATTCAGGCAGCCCCATCAGGGCCGTCGGCGTGGGGTGAGCCGGATGTCGCGGGCGGCCCCGGTTCTGTTTCCGGCCAGGCCGGGGGGCGCTCTGCCCTCATGATTCTTGAGGGGGCAGGCAGCTACGCAGGCGCCGCACTTCCTCGGTCAGATCGGCGACCAGGGCTGCGAGGGCCGGGTCGGCATCGAATTGCTGCTCGACCCAGGCCATTTGCTGCGCCCGCCACAGGGTTGAACTGGAAAAACGGAGCTCGCCCTCGCGCCGTTCGGCGATCAGCAGTTCATCGAGCAGGCGCGCCTGCACCCAAGTCGTACTCACACAGCACAGCCGCGCCAGATCCTCGATACACAGCATCCCGTCCTCGATCAATTCGGGCGATGCCACAAAGTCTGCTTGCAAACGGTGGGTCATGGCTGAAAAACCTCCAGATATCGGTACGTCATGTCAGTGCGGGCGCGGATTGAAACCGGGATAGGCCTTGGCCAGGGCGGCCCAGGCCGCCTTTTGCTCATCCGTCACGGCGCTCGGAACCGCAATGTCCAGTTCCAGATACAAATCGCCCGGCGTGCGCCCCGGAATCCCCTTGCCGCGCAAACGCAGCTTGCGACCGAGCACCGACCCGGCAGGCACGGTCACCGTCACCGGTCCGGCTGGCGTGGCGACGGCGATATCCGCGCCCAGGGCCGCTTCCCAGGGTGTCACCACCACGCGCATGTGCACATCGCGCCCGCTCACCCGGTGTTTGCCGTCCTCCCGGATATGCACCTTGAGGAACAAATCGCCAGGCGCGCCGCCGCCGAAACCGGGCTGACCCTGGCCCGCCAGACGGATCAATTGACCTTGCGCCACGCCGGCGGGAATCTTGACGTTCAGGACTCTCTCCTCCGGCACCACCTGACCGGAGGCATCGGTCTTGAAACCCTGCAGTCTCAAGGTGCGTTCCGTGCCGGCATAGGCCTCGGCCAGATCGATACTGATCTCGGCGTGCTGATCTTCTCCGGCAAAGCCCGGTTCGCCCGCTCCCGGGGCCGATGAGCGGCGGCGGGCACCCGCACGGGCCGCCTGGCCGAACAAGGACTCGAAGAATTCGCTGTAGTCCTGCTCGAAGCCATGAGCATGATGGGTGCTCCGATGCCAGCCCGCACCGGCGCCCCCCGCCTGGGCGAAGCCCTGATTCCAGCCCGGCGGCGGGCGCACATCGTCCGCGCTGCGCGCGCCCTGCGCCCAGGCCTGGTGCCCGACGGCATCGTAGGCCTTGCGCTTTTCCGGATCGGAAAGCACCTCATTGGCCTCATTGATGGCGGCCATGCGCTTGCCGGCGTCCGGCTCCTTGCTCACATCGGGGTGATATTTGCGCGCCAGGCGGCGGTAGGCTTTCTTGATCTCGTCCTGGCTCGCATCACGCGCCACACCCAGCGTCGCGTAATAATCGGGAATCTGCATCATCGTCACCTGAAATCCTGAAAATTGCTCACCCGATTTTATATGGGAGTTGATTCCTGAATGAAAAGATTTGATCCGCGCGCTGCCAGCCGGCCCGGGCCATCCTCAGGGTCGAGGCTCGACGTTCTGCCAGCCGCCGCCCAGCGCCTTGTAGAGCGCAATCAGGTTCTGGAACTGGCTCTGGCGCAGGCTGATCACGTCAATCTCGGTCTGGTAGAGATTGCGCTCGGCATCGAGCTGTTCGATATAGGGCGAATAGCCGGCCTGATAGCGGTCTTGCGCGTAGCCCGCCGTGCGGGCCAGCACGGCGCGCCGGCGCCGGGCGCCATCGAGCTGCTCCTGCCAGCGCAAGGTGCCGGCAAAGGCGTTTTCGACTTCGCCAAACGCCGTCAGCACGGCGCTGCGGTAGGCGTAGGCGGCCTGGTCGCGCTGCGCGGTGGCGGCATCGTATTGCGCATCCAGGCGGCCGCCGTCGAACAGCGGCGCAAGCACGCTCGCCCCCAGGCTCCAGACCTTGATCGGATCGTAGTTGAGGGCATTGGTGTAGAGGCCGCCGAGGCTCGCGCTCAGTTGCACCGAGGGCAGATAGGCGGCGCGGCTGGCGCTCAGATTCGCGGCGGCGGCGGCCAGTTGCGCCGCGGCGGCGGCGAGATCGGGGCGGCGTTCGAGTAGTTCGGAGGGCAGCACGCCGGGCACGGGCGGCAGCACCAGGGCGTCGAAGGCGCGCGCTTGCGCCTCGTCTTCCGCTTGCGCGGCGGGCAGTTCGCCCGCCAGGAGCTGCAGGGCGTTGCGCTGCAGGCTGATCGCCAGCAGGAGCGCCGGGATTTGCTGGTGCACCGCCTCGTATTCGGCCTCGGCCTGGCCGAGTTGGAGCTGCGAGATATAGCCCCCCTGCTGCTGCGCTTGCGCCAGCAGCAGGGCTTGCCGGCGCAGTTCCGCGGTCTTGCGCGTCTGCGCCAGTTGCGCCTGGCGCGCCAGCAGGTCGATATAGGCTTGGGCGGTGGCAGCAGCAATCGACAAGTGCACGCCGTCGCGCTCGGCCTGGCTGGCCTGCAACTGCCAGGCGGCGGCGCTTTCCCGGTCGGCCAGCCGGCCCCAGAGATCGGCCTCCCAGGCGGCCTGCAGTTGCGGCTGGGCGCTTCTCGTGGTGGCGATGCCGGACGCAGCGAGGCTATGCGTTGCGCCGGGGGCCATGCCGGCGTTCAGGACCGGCCGCAGCGCGGCTTCGGCCGCCGCCAACTGGGCGCGGGCGGCGGCGACGCGGGTGGCGGCGATCTGGACATTGGCGTTACGTATCAGGGCGGCATCGACATAGCGGTTCAGCTCGGAATCGCCAAAGCCCTGCCACCAGCGCGCTTCGACCGTCACCTCGGCGGGAGGGGTCTCGGTGGGGGTAGTCTCGGTGGGGGTAGTCCATGCCGTGGGCGTCTCGATACGCGCCGCATCGGGCAAAAGGCGCAGCATCGGGGCGCAGGCCGAAAGCAAGAAGACGGCGCAAAGGGCAAGCCAAGGCAAGGCGCGCATTTACTGCTTTCCGTCCGCCCCGGTGTCGACCCGCGCCTCGACCGACATGCCGGGCCGCAGCCGCGCGGCCAGCGGCTGGCCGGGGTCGATGGCGATGCGCACCGGCAGGCGCTGCACTACCTTGGTGAAGTTGCCGGTGGCGTTGTCGGGCTTGATGACGCTGAATTCCGAGCCGGTCGCCGGCGCGATCTGCTCGACATGGCCGTGGATGACGGCGCCTTCGAGCGCATCGACGGCAAAGGTCACGGGCTGGCCGATCTGCATGTGCGCGGTTTGCGTCTCCTTGTAGTTGGCGACGACCCACATCTGCTCCGGCACGATGAACATCAGTTGCGAACCGGCCGTGACGTACTGCCCCAGGCGCACCGAGGCCTCGCTGATCTGGCCGTCGGTCGGGGCGCGGATGACGGTGTTGTCGAGATCGATCTGCGCCAGCCCGAGTTGCGCCTCGGCGGCATCGACCTCGGCCTTGAGGCCGGCGCGCGCAACCTGGGTGGATTTGATCGCTTCCTCGCCGATGTGGATGTCGGCCTCGGCCTTTTGCACATTGGCCTGCGCCAGTTCCGCCGTGGCGCGCACCTGATCGCGCTCGCGCAGCGAGACCGAACCCTTGGCGGCCAATTCCTCGACCCGGGCCAGATCGGCCCTGGCACGGCGCAGCTCGGCCTGCACCGCCACCAGGTTCGCCTTGCGCGCGCCCAGGTTGGCGCGGTTTTGCGCCTCCGTCTGGTCGGCATTGGCCAGCTGGGCGCGGGCGTTGTCGAGCCGGGCCCTGGCCTCTGCGACCTTGTCCTTGTAGATCCGCTCGTCGATGCTGAGCAGCACCTGGCCCTTGCGGACGTGGTCGAAGTCGCGCACCTCGACCGACTTCACATAGCCGCTGACCTGCGGCGCCAGCACCGTGACCTGGCCGCGCACATAGGCATTGTCGGTGACGGCGATGGCGGTCCTGAAGGGCGGCAGCTTCCATGCCCAGAGGATCAGCAGCACCCCCGCGGCGGCGATCAACAATGCCAGCAGCGTCGCCCTGGGCGAGGGGTGGATCAGTTTGGGAGTCGAGCGCGTCGGCGCCGGAGCGGAGGAAGAAGCAGGAGCACTCATGAATGACCGTCCAGTCAGGTGTGTATTTTTTTGTAAACGAAAGTACGGGTGATGATGGGATGCACCTTCGCCTGGTAATAGAGCCAGGCCTGGCGCAGCACCGCGTAGCCGAGAAAGCTGAAAGTCATCAAGCCGATCAGCAGGAAGACATCGTTATAGGCGCGCACGCCCGCCTCGCGCTTGACGATCTGCGCCAGTTGCGCGTTGCCGGCTTGCTTTTGCAGCGCCGGATCGGTGAGCACGCGGGCATAGGCCTGCTGCTGGCTTTGCAGGCGCTGCGCCACCTGGGCGCTGGAGGCGGGCATTTCGGCGGCAATCGCCTGCAGGTACAACTCGGTACGCTGGGCCTGATAGGTGCCGAGCAAGGCCGGCCCGAGCACGCCGCCCAGGCTTTGCGTGACGGAGAACAGCACGACAAAGGTGATGATATGGTCATAACCCTTGCTGATGGCCTGCACCATCCCCGAGATCAGGATCGGCCCGATGAACAGCGCAGCCGCCACCGACATCAGGAACTGGCTGAAGAAAAAGTCGTGCGGCCGCACCAGGCTGGTGGAATTCCAGTCAATCCAGCCGCCGACGCTGATCAGCGCGATCGAGATCAGGATCATCCACAGCACGCGCTCGCGGGCAAACAGCAGCGCGCTCAGCGTGGTGCCCAGCACCATGCCCACCAGAATCACGCCATAGAGCGGCTGCAGCTGATCGGACTGCATGCCCAACATGCGCAACAGACCGACGGCGCCATAACTCTGCTCGGACACCATGAAGCGCATCACCAGTGCGCCCAGGGCAAAGCCCAGCGTACTCGGGTGCAGCAGCCAGCGCAGCCGGATCAGCGGCGTCTGGCGCGACCATTCCACCACCGCCGCCAGCGCAAACAGCAGGAGCGAGCCCGCCAGGGCCCAGGCCAGCCAGGGCGTGTCGAACCACCAGACATTGACCCCCTGCACCAGCACCGCGCACAAGAGCGCAATCGCAGGGGCCACGAGCAAAAAGGTGACGAAATCGAGCCGTTCGAACACATGTACCTGCATCCCCACCGGCAGCTTGAAGAGCATCACCGCCGCCAGGCAGCATAAAGCCAGCCCGGCCTCGAAGGCATACAGCGACGGCCAGGGCGAGACATCCACCAGCCAGGGCGACAGCACCCAGGCCAGCGGCACGGCCATCGACGACAGGCTCATGCCGACGATGAAGGCCGAAAACACCTTCTGGCGCGGCAGGACCTGGATCATGTAGAGCGACCCGAGCGAGGTTGCCGCCGCCGCCGTGAGCCCGCTCGCGGCGCGTACCAGGAGCGAGATCTCGAAGGTGTGCACGAACACGTGCAGCACGGCGAGCGCCGCGTAGATACCCAGCCCCAGTTCGGCAAACAGCCTGAGGCCAAACTGCTGGCGGAATTTGAACACCAGCAGATTGGCCGTCATGTTGAACATGTAATAGACCGCCGGCAGCCATGCGGCCTCCACCGTCGTCAGGCCCAGCTGCCCCTGGATCGCCTGCAGATTGGCCACCACCAGCCCGTTGCCCAGGCCGCCGGTGAGGCCGACCAGGATCGCCACCAGGCAATAGGCCACGCGCCGCCGCACCGAGTGCTTCAGCTTGGCGGGCGAGCCGGGCAGGGTCGGATACTCCTCCGCCGACCATTGCGGCGGCGCGACGACGAAACGCGGCGCGGCTGACCCGCTCATGGCTTGAGCCCCTCGCAAATCAAGCACCAGGCGCGCTCGCTCAGCTGCAAGCGCTCGGCTACCGTGCTGCCGCGCCGCGCCGCGCCGAACATGCCCGCAATCAGCAGCAGATCGGCCGCCTGCAGATCGTCCCGGCAGCGTCCCGCCGCCACGGCCCGCGCCAGCAGCGGCGCGATCAGTTCAAGGAGGCGCCGGCGCAGTTCCAGCACCAGCGGGTCGTCCAGCGGCAGCGAACGCCAGTATTCCGAAAGCGGCACGGTGAGCACCGCCTCATGCGCCCACAGGCGCAAAAACTCGAACAGCGCCTCGTCGCCCTGCGCCTTTAGCGTGGCCTCGGCCTTGGCCGCCAGCCGGTCGATGATGTGGCAGAGCAGTTCGCGCAGCAGCGCCGGGCGGTCGGCGAAGTTGCGATACAGCGTCGCCCGGCTCACCCCGGCGCGCTCGGCCACCGCATCGAGGGCCACGGTCACGCCCTGTTCGGTGAACACGTGCAGCGCGGCATCGAGCAGTTGGCGGCGATGGGCCAGCCCGTCACAGCGGGGTTGGCGTTCTCTGGGGATCATGGCAGGCGACATCATTTTTTAAGTGGACAAAAGTGTACGGTAATTGCCCGCTGCAGACAAGCCTGAGCCTGGACGGAAGCACCGTCCTTGCCAAAGTCTCCATCGCCCCGCCTTCTTGCCTCGCCGGACCGCCGAGTGGCCCGCAGCCCTTGCCGCCTGGTATATAATCATTCGCTTATAAAGCGCCAAACTCCCTCTCACCGCCTCCTGGAGAACTGCCTCATGTCGAGATTGCTGACCCTCTTGAACAAGAACCTGATCCTCGCCATTCCCATCGTCATGGTGCTGGGTTTCGGGTTCGGACTTGCCTTTTCCAGTGCCTGGCTCAAGGCCCTGATCATTCCCCTGACCTTTCTCATGGTCTATCCCATGATGGTCACCCTGAAGCTGGACAAGGTGCTCGAAGGCGGTGACACCAAGGCCCAGCTCATGGCCCAGGCAATCAATTTCGGCATCATCCCCTTCGTTGCCTTCGGCCTGGGCCGCTACTTCTTCCCCGCGCAGCCCTACTACGCCATGGGCCTGCTGCTGGCGGCCCTGCTGCCCACCAGCGGCATGACCATTTCCTGGACCGGCTTTGCCGGAGGCAACCTGGGCGCCGCGGTGAAAATGACGGTACTGGGTTTGATCCTGGGTTCCCTGGCCACCCCCTTCTATGTCCAGTGGCTGATGGGCGCCACGGTGCCGGTGGAGCTCGGGGCCGTGTTCAGCCAGATCCTGTTCATCGTCTTCCTGCCCATGGTGGCGGGCCACCTGACCCGCAGCCGGCTCGTGAAGAAACACGGGCAGCAGCGCTTCCAGAAGGAATGGGCGCCCCGCTTTCCCCCCTTTTCCACCCTCGGGGTGCTGGGCATCGTCTTTGTCGCCATGGCCATGAAAGCCGGGCAATTGATGGCCCGGCCCGGGGAGCTGCTGGTGCTGCTCCTGCCCCTGCTGTGCCTCTATGGCATCAATTACCTGCTCAGCACCCTGGTGGCCAAGCTGCTGCTGCCCCGGGACGATGCCATCGCCCTGGTGTATGGCACGGTGATGCGCAACCTCTCCATCGCCCTGGCCCTGGCCATGAACGCCTTCGGCCCCGCCGGCTCCGACGCCGCCCTGGTAATCACCCTGGCCTACATCATCCAGGTGCAATCGGCGGCCTGGTACGTGAAGCTGACGGACAAAATGTTCGGGGCCAAACCCGCCCCATGAGCACAAGGGCCTGACCGGCCCTTTCTCCGTGCGCAAAGGTTTTCTGCGGCAAGATCACCCTTTCCTCAGGGCCTTGGTCCAGGCTTCCATGGCCTGGTTGGCGGGTTGCATGGGGGCTTCCATGAAGCTGATGATGAACTTCTCCCCCATGTCGGCGATACCGATGGAGCGGGGACGCACGGCCAGCATCTGGGGGTTGGGAATGGCAAAGCCGAAGCAGAAGATGATGTCGACGGCAGCCTGGATGCCTTGGGCGATTTCGCCGCCGATGCGCTGGGTATGGGCATGGTGGTCGAACACGCCGATGAAATGCACCTTGGGGTTCTCGGCGATCTTGCCCTTGTAATACTCCACCAGGGCTTCCACGGTCGGGTAGTCGGTCTCGTTCTTGCCGATCTCGGCCACGAAGATGGGATATTTTTCCTGCAACAGGCTTTGTTTCATGAAATTTCCTCGGGGAAAGGGGTGTGGAAGGGAAGCTTCATATTAGCACCTTCTAATTTATCCAGCCACGAGCCACTGCCATGGGGAGACCCCAGCAATTCTCATGCTGATCGCAAGTTGAAATACACAGGGTTTATGCCGGGGTGAAATCGGGTGAAGTGACCTTCTCGTTTGCGTGTCTCATCACCTTCTGGCTGTGCGAGGCCGCCGAGATCGAGCCGTTGATTACTGCCGCCCTCGTGGGCATATCGGGACACATGGGCAGCCGGGCGCTTTACCAATTCGAACGCTGGGCGCAGACGCGCCTTGACAACGCCACAACTTGACAACTCCACCACAAAGGAGCGGCCATGAACCCCATCGACACGATACTCGACGAGATCATCCGCCGCGAAGGCGGCTACGTGAATCACCCGGCCGACCGTGGCGGGCCGACGAACTTCGGCATCACCGCGCAGACGCTGGGGGAATGGCGAAAGCTCGGTCGACCCGCCTCCGCTGCTGAAGTGCAGGCGCTGACAAAAGACGAAGCCCGTGCCCTCTACCGACAACAGTACATCACCGGCCCAGGGTTCGAGGCCATCACGCATCCGGGTCTGCTGCACCTGCTGGTCGATACGGCGGTGCATTCCGGGCCGAAGCGGGCCAAAGCGGACCGAAGCGCGCCGTGCAGTGGCTACAGGCGGCGCTTGGCGTCACGGCTGATGGCATCATCGGCCCCAAGACCCGCGCAGCACTCGCTATCGCCGATCAAGGTGTGCTCTACAGCAAGGTGCTGGGACAGCGCTTGCGCCACCTCGGGCGGCTGATCACCCATGATCCCAAGCAGTCGGCCTTCGCCGCAGGATGGATGAACCGGATGGCGGAATTCGTGGAGGGCACCGTATGACCCCGATCCTCACTACCTTGGCGCCTGGGCTGCTTGAAGCCGGCAGCCGACTCATCGACCGACTTGTGCCAGATCCCGCCGAGCGGGAGAAAGCCAAGCTCGCGCTGCTGCAAGCCGAGGGACAACTGGCACTGCAGGAGATGCAGACCAGCCTCTCGGCGATCCTGGCTGAGGCCAACTCACAGGCCCCCTGGACCAGCCGGGCACGTCCGACGTTTCTGTACGTGATCTACGGCGTGATCCTGCTGTGCGTCATCGGCGCTGTCATCGGTATCTGGTGGCCGACGCACGTCCTCCAGGCGGCTGAGAACCTGAACAAGCTACTGGGGGCCATCCCAGAGAGCCTATGGTGGCTGTTCGGAGCCGGCTACCTGGGCTACACCGGGGCGAGGAGCTTCGACAAGTGGCGTGGGCCTGGCCGCTGATCGGCGCTGCCCGGCACGACAACCTGAGACGACGATCCCCCGATCTCACGGCCTTCACGGGGGGTGGGGTCGGGGATTTTTGCGTTTGTATTGGGGTGCGCCGGTAAAATGACAGCTTGGACAGGGGACGGATTCGTGATTTTCCGACCCCAAAAAAGACTAACCCCGGACTAACCCCGGACTAACCCCGGGTTCATCACCAGACTCATTGGAGACTGGGAGAGGAATAGCCCGGGGACTGCAGATGAAAAACAACACACCTCCGCCACCGATTGCCAGTCCCCGCTGTGCCTTGACGGCGAGGTAGAGAGGGCAATCCATGCAACGAACAGGCTCCGGCAGCCAAGCAGCACCGACCCCCTCGGGCACGCCGATCGCCTGGTCGGAGCTCGAGGCAGCCTTTGCGCCTGAGCGCTTGGCGCCTTACCTGAACCACTTGGGGGGTGACCGCGACCGGGCCGTGGCGCTCTACCTCTGGAACATCGCGCTGTGTGAGAGCCTGTATCCCTTGCTCAACCTGAGTGAAATCACGTTGCGCAATCGGTTCCATCAGGTGCTCAGCCAGCATTTCCAGCGACAGGACTGGTACGACGACGCGTGGCTGGATCAGCGGGATGCCTCCAAGGTTCTGGAGGCCAAGCAGAAGATTGCTCGTCACCGGCTGAGTCCGACCCCCGGGCGCGTGGTGGCGGAGTTGACGTTTGGGTTCTGGGCGAACACTTGGCGGCGCAGAGGCCACACAAGGGCCACGCAAGGGCCACACAAGGGCCACACAGAACCACACAGAGCCACCAAAATCCCGCGGAGCCCTACAAAGCCCCGGTCAAAGCCGAGCACCGCCCGGCGAGCATGGCCCGGCGACGAGTCTCGGGCATGACGCCGCATCGGGAAACAGGCCCCGGCTTCAGCGGTGCCGTGAATCTTGTAAAATGGCGGTCTTGAAACCATCGACGCGCCGCTGCGGGGCTTGGAAAATCGCCTTGAAAGCCTTGGGGCGGCATGGAAATTTCGCGAAATGACCTTTTTCGAGCTCAGCCTGCCATGAAACCCACCCTGAACGTCAAAGCCCAGCAGGACCGGCCGGCGGCAATCTGCACGACATCTTCACCCCACACTTGCCAGGATGCGCGGCGTATCGAGGCGGGGATACCATCGCCTCCAGCCCGCCGGAATACTGGAATGCCAGTGGCCTCCCTGGCCTCCTTGCCTGGCGCCAGCCCGCGAAGGGCTGCTGTAGACAGCGCCGCACGGACTCCCTGCCGGCATCGACCATGAACCGCTACACCCCCGTGCTGCGGGCCCTGGGCATGATCATCATGCTGTTCGGCACGACCATCCTGGCTCCCCTGATCCTGTCCAATGTGGCCAATGACGGGGCCCAGACGGTCTACGACGAAGTCTTTGCCCTGACCATGCTCTGCGGCCTGTTCCTGTGGGTGCGCTACCACAACGTCAAACGCGACCTGAAGATACGGGACGGTTTCCTGATGGTGGTGCTGGTGTGGACCATCCTGCCCGCATTCGCGGCCTTGCCTTTCATGCTGCAGCTTGGCATGAGCTTCACCGATGCCTACTTCGAAGCCATGTCCGGCCTGACAACCACCGGGGCCACGGTCGTTTCCGGGCTCGATGCCCTGCCCATGTCCATCAATCTCTGGCGCCACCTGCTGGTCTGGATCGGCGGCATGGGACTGATCGTGCTGGCCATCGCCATCCTGCCCCTGCTGGGTATCGGCGGCCGGCAGATGTTCAAGGCCGAGACGCCGGGGCCCATGAAGGACGCGAAAATGACCCCCCGGATTGCCGAAACTTCCAAGGGGTTGTGGAGCGTCTATATCCTGGTCTCGGTCGCCTGCATTCTGAGCTACCACTTTGCCGGCATGACCTGGTTCGATGCGTTCTGCCATGGCTTTTCCACCATGGGACTGGGCGGCTTTTCGACCCACGACGCGAGTTTCGGCTTCTTCAATTCCCAGGCCATCGAGAGTGTCAGCATCACCTTCATGCTCATTGCCGGGATGAATTTCGGCACCTTGTTCCTCGCCCTTCATGCCCGCTCCCTGAAACCCTACCTGCATGATCCGGAAGTCATCTGGTTCATCAGCGTCTGCCTGGTTTCGGTCGGCATGATTGCCCTCTACCTCCGGGTATCCGGGGTCTACCCGGACCTGGAAACGGCCCTGCGCCACTCGGCCTTCAACGTGATCTCGATTGCAACCACCACCGGTTACGCCAGCGTGGACTTCGCCCTCTGGCCCATGTTCGCCCCCCTGTGGATGCTCTTCCTGTGCAGCTTTGCCACCAGCGCCGGCTCCACCGGCGGGGGCATCAAGATGGCCCGGGCCATCCTGCTCTACAAGCAGGTCTACCGGGAAATCATCCTGGCCATGCACCCCAACGCGGTGTACAACGTGCGCATCGGCGGGCAGGTGGCCCCCCAGAGCGTCCTGTTCGCCGTGCTGGCCTTCGGCTTCATGTACATGGTCAGCATCGTCAGCCTGACCTTGACCCTGGTTTTTTCTGGCCTCGATGTCATCACCGCCTTCACTGCCATCGTGGCGAGCATCAACAACACCGGCCCCGGGCTGGGCGATGTGGGGCCCTCCACCACCTTTGCCGTGCTGGGCGATTTCCAGACCTGGGTCTGCACGTTTGCGATGCTGCTCGGCCGCCTGGAAATTTTCACCCTGCTGGTGGTGCTGACGCCGGCATTCTGGCGGCGCTGAATCCGGCCAGGATAGACATGGAATTTCGGCCATGGAATTTTGCTTCCGCCACGATGGCCCCATGTCACCGGAACCAGCGCCCGATTCCTGGCTGGCCATCCGCCCGACCTGGCCGGACAGATCCAGGCGCGGCAGTGATAAAATGGCGGCCCTGCGGGTAGCAGGAAACTCCAGTTCCTCCCCTCCATTCAGCGCTTGCCGCTCTCAAAGGTGCCCCCTTGGCCAAACCCAACTACCAATTCGAAAAACGCCAGCGCGACCTGGCAAAAAAGCAGAAGCAGGAAGAAAAGCGTCAGCAGAAGCTGGCCGACAAGGCCGCCGGCAGCCAGGATGCCGGGGCGGAAAATCCAGCGGAAAAGGTTCAGGACGATGCCAAACCGCCCGCCTGAGCCGGTTTCAGCCACCCGGATGGACAACAGCCCCGATCGCACGACGGGGCTTTCTTCTTATGCCGGGAAGTGCTGATGCCGGGAGGCGCGGCTTGAGCAGGGCCAAAGGTCTCGCGGGCGCAAAGGTTTCGCGGGTGCTCAACCGGCTTCAATCCTTGCGCTTGCGGGCGGGCAAGGGCTTGCGCTGACGCTGGCCGGGGCGCTTCTGGTTGCGCTCCTCCAGCTTCGGCTTGGGCACCAGCAGGTTCTTGCCGGCACCCCGTGCAGCCGCCCGGTGCGCATGGATGGCGGCACTGAACTGCTCGGCCAGCATCACGACCGGGGCGGATTCGCCCTTGGCCCGGTAGGCATACAGACGTTCGGTGATCACCTGCAGATGCTCGCTCAGTCCGGATTTCCTGGGCAGGTCCTCCACGATCAACTGGGCCGCGGGCGTCAGGGAAAAACCGCCTTCCACCTCGACCAGCAGGCCGGCCGTGCCCAGACGGGCAAAAGACTCGACCAGCTTGTTGACGGCAGGAACGGAACCCTGGACCAGATCGGCGGCCGCCATGATCTCGACCAGATCAGCAGGCCGCCGCTTCGAGGCCAGCAGGGTGGCCATGAGCAGGAGAGCATCAACATCGTGGATCGTTTGCATTGAAAACCCTTTGAAAACCCTTTGAAAACCCTGGAAACCCTTGGAAACCATGGGGAAACCCTTGGGAACAAGTGCCGGCCCAAAGCCGGCACAGCAAAAAAACAGCGTCCGGCAGTGGGTCAGCCCACCTGGCTGACGCGCGCCGAGTCCGGCGCGGCTGGAAGTGTAATGGCTAAAAGGGGAAACCACGCTCCGGAATGCGGCCCCTGCGTGTTCAAAGGCCGGCGGCCTCGCCAAAAACCCGCTCGCACTCGGCCATGATGGCAGGCCCGATTTCGGACGGGTAATTGGGGTCCAGGGACTCGGTCAATTCATGGGCAATATACAAGCCCGCCTCCCGCGAAACCGTGCAGGAAATCTGCCGGGCCACCTGTTCGCTCAGATCAGAAAGCTGACGCCGCTCGGCCAGGGGAAAAACCCGCTTGGAGCGGGACAACCAATCCGCCGCCAGCGTAGCCCCCTGCCCCTGGGTCAGCCACTGGCCGTGTTCGTAATGGATCGTCAGGCGCTCGGCCACCAGGGCAAAAATCAGCGCGATCCGCAGGCCCCGCTCCGTGGTGGAGGGAGGCTGAAACTTCTCCCGGCTCATGGGGTCCTCATGGGGTCTTTGTCAGGGGGTCTTGGTGATGACCGTTCAAAAATCGCAACGGGTCCGGATCATACGCCGGGATGGCGGGCCCCTGGCATCAAAACGTCGCATGGGCCCAGGAAATTTTTACGGAACCCGCACCGGATGAGGTATAAATTGCAGACTTGAAAATAAACAGGAGTACACAAGCAATGCACAAAATCAAGATCGCCATCACCGCCCTGACAGCAGGCGCCTTCGGGCTCAGCGGCTGTAGCAACATGACCGAAACCCAGCGTGACACCAGCACCGGCGCGGCCGTGGGGGCCGTGGCCGGAGCGCTGCTGGGCACCGCCACCGCCGGCAAGAACAAGGGCAAGAGCGCCGCCACCGGCGCCGCCCTCGGGGCTGCGATCGGGGCCGGCAGCGGTTACCTGTGGTCGCGCCACATGCAGGAACAAAAAGCGGCCATGGAACAGGCCACTCAGGGCACAGGCGTGAGCGTCAGCCAGACGGCCGACAATCAGCTCAAGCTCGACATCCCCAGCGACATCTCGTTCGACTCGGGGCGTTATGACATCAAACCCAATCTGCGCCCGATCCTCGACCGCTTTGCCAGCACCTTGAATCAGAATCCGGTCACCATGGTGACCATCATCGGCCATACGGACAGCTCCGGCTCCGATGCCGTCAACAATCCTCTCTCGGTGAATCGTGCCAGCGCTACCCGGGATTATCTGGTGGCCCGCGGTGTGGCCATGCACCGGATCAGCATCGATGGACGCGGCTCCCGCGAGCCGGTTGCGGACAACAACACGCCTGCCGGCCGGGCGAAGAACCGGCGCGTCGAAATCTTCGTCGCAGAACCGCAAATCTGAACGATTCAAGCTTTGGCGGCAGGCCGCCACCAGCCATGCAGCTGGCCGTGGCCTGCCGCCGGGGCTGCCGGGGCCGGGGCCGGGGCTGGTAAACTCGCCACCCGGCCCGCCCTTGCTCCCCTGCCATGTCCACCGCCCCCGTAAATTGCCCGCCCCGCGTCCTGGCGCTGATCCCGCCCATGACGCAGCTCAACACCCCCTACCCCTCCACCGCCTATTTGACCGGCTTTCTGCGCTCCCAAGGGGTGGTGGCGATGCAGGCGGACATCGCCCTGGAACTGGTGCTGGAACTCTTTTCCCCCGCCGGCCTGGACGCCCTCCGAAGCGGCATCGAAGCCCTGCCAAAGAAAAAACGCTCGCCCCTGGCGGCCGGCTTCCTCGAACACTTTTCCCTCTACCGAAGCCGCATCGGCCCAACGCTTGCCTTTCTCCAGGGACGCGACCCGTCGCTGGCGCTGCGCATCGCCAGCCGGACCTTCCTCCCCGAAGGGCCTCGCTTCGATAGCCTCGATGCCTATGTCGCCGAGGCCGGCGAAGATCCCCTGGCCTGGGCCTTCGGCGCCCTGGGCATCCAGGACCGGGCCCGGCACCTCGCCACCCTGTTCCTCGATGACCTCGCCGATCTGTTGCGGGAAGTGGCCGACCCCCGCTTCGAATTCGTCCGCTACGCCGAGTCCCTGGCCCAGAGCCAGCCCAGCTTCGACCCCCTGGCCCAGGCCCTGGCCGCGCCCCCCACCCTGGTCGACACTACGCTCGAACGCCTCAGCCTCGCCGCCATCGAACGCCACGCCCCCACCCTGGTGCTCCTTTCCACTCCCTTCCCCGGCACGGTCTATGGCGCCTTCCGCATGGCCCATGCGATCCGGGCCCGGCACCCGGAACTGACCCTGGTGCTGGGCGGCGGCTATGTCAACACCGAGTTGCGCGAACTGGCCGAGGCGCGGGTCTTCGACTTCTTCGACTACGTCTGCCTGGACGACGGGGAACGGCCCCTCCTTGCCCTGCTCGAACACCTGCAAGGGCTGCGGCCCCGGGAAAGACTGGTGCGCACCTTCACCCGGATCGCGGGCCAGGTGCGCTACTTCGCTGGCGACGAGCCGGACATCCCCTTTGCCGAAGTCGGCACCCCGACCTGGGACGGCTTGCCCCTGGACCGTTACCTCTCGGTGCTCGACATGCTCAATCCCATGCACCGGCTCTGGTCGGACGGGCGCTGGAACAAGCTCACCGTAGCCCACGGCTGCTACTGGAAGAAATGCAGCTTTTGCGACGTGAGCCTCGACTACATCGGCCGCTACGACACGGCCAGCGCCGCCCTTCTGGTCGAGCGCATGGAGGCCATCATCGCCGAGACCCATCAGACCGGCTTTCACTTCGTCGACGAGGCGGCGCCCCCCAAGGCCTTGAGGGCCCTGGCCGAGGAAATCCTGCGGCGCAAGTTGGTCGTCTCCTGGTGGGGCAACATCCGCTTTGAAAAATCCTTTACCCCGGAACTCTGCGAACTTCTGGCGGAAAGCGGCTGCATCGCCATCTCCGGCGGCCTCGAAGTGGCCTCGGACCGGCTCTTGCGGCGGATGCAAAAAGGCGTATCGGTAGAACAAGTGGCCCGCGTCACCCACGCCTTCTCCGAAGCGGGCATCCTGGTCCATGCCTACCTGATGTATGGCTTTCCCACCCAGACCGTGCAGGACACGGTCGATGCCCTCGAATATGTGCGCCAACTGTTCCAGGAAGGCTGCATCCAGTCCGGCTTCTTCCACCGCTTCACTTGCACCGTGCATTCCCCCGTCGGCATGGATCCAGCCGCCTACGGCATCACCCTGAAGCCCCTGCCGCCGGGAAAATTCGCCAGAAACGACGTCCCGTTCAGCGACCCCACCGGGGTGGATCACGGCCTCCTGGGCCAGGGCCTCAACAAGGCCCTCTACAACTACATGCACGGCATCGGCCTGGACGAGGACGTGCGCGCCTGGTTCGACACCCGGGTCCCCAAACCCACGGTCGGCAAACACCGGATCGCCCGAGCCTTGCAGACTTCCTGTCAGGCATGATTCCGGTCAGGCCCATTGCCAGGCAACCGCGGCAGGTGGCCATGGTGGAGTCCACCGAGTCATCCTGCCGCCTGGAGGGCGTTCAAGGGCCACCGTTCAAGGGCCACCGTTCAAGGCCTGCATCAAGGCCACGCCAACTTCGCCTGGCGGCAGCACATGCTCCATCACCTCGCCCCGGCGGGCAGCATGGCGCTGCTGTTGGCCAATGGCTCGATGAGCAGCAACACCAACAATGAAGGCGAAATCCGCAAGAAACCGATCGAGGACGACTATGTGGAATGCATGGTCGCACTACGTGGGCGCGGAAGAACAGGCCGACGATGGCGAAGCCTTTGCCGACAAGATGGCGCGGCTGACGGCGCAACTGGCGGAACAGTTTGCCGAGAGCATTTCTCAGCGCCAGTTTTATCTTCGTTGCAATACGGACCGCATTCTCCCGGAATTCACCACCTACTACTTCAAGACTCCAGAGGGCCAGCACAGGCTACTTGCCAATGCCAACCAGGTTGGCGTGCCATCTATCGCACGACCGTCCTCCTACCTCAAGACAATTGAGGTCCCCGCGCCCTCCATCGAGGAACAAAGTCGCAGCGCGGCATGCCGTTTCACCAGCGGGCCAGGCGCACGCTCAAGGAACATCGGGTGCAGGGCTACACCCTCAACCAGCGCCGCTTGCAGGAGCCCGGCATCGAGTTTGAGCAGGCGCTGGCGCTGCTGGTGGCGGGAAGCCAGCCGGATCACAAGGAACTGACGGTGCGCTTGATCGAGCAGTTCATATTGCCGCGGGACACCGCACAGAAGGAGCCCGAATGACTCAAATTCAAAAAATCACCGTCAAAGGCTACAAATCCATCGAGGCGCTTGAAAATTTCGAGTTGCGGTCTTTGAACGTGCTGATCGGCGCCAATGGTGCGGGCAAGAGCAATTTCATCGGCCTGTTCAACTTTCTGCACGCGATGTACGAGCAGCAATTGCAGATTTACGTGCAAAAGCAAGGCGGCATCGATGCCTTTTTGCATTTTGGCCGCAAAGTCACGCCCAGAATGGAAATGGCTTTTTGGTTTCCTGAACGGGTGGAGCGAGGGCGCATTACTTTGATGGCTGAAGAGTTGGCTGCATCCATCGCCAGGAACAAGGTAGTGGATTGGAAAACGCGTGAAGCGGTGCAGGCACGGTTGCGCAACATTGTGCGGGTGGTCTTGCGTAAATACGGTTATCCCCAGGCAATTCGGGAACAGATAGCAGAGCAAGTGTTGAACTTGGCCAAGCTGACTGACGAGGAAGGTGTCTACGCTTGAAACCCCTCGAGCCCTGGTGCTCTTTCGCCGACCAGTTGCAGCAACTGCGGGACCGTGGCCTGCAGGTGGACAACTCCATCGCGGCGCTCGATTACCTGGAGCGCCTGGGGTACTACCGCCTGAGTGGCTACTGGTATCCCCTGCGCGCCATTGATCCGGTGGCGTCCATGGCACAGGGCAAGGCGGTGCGGCTGGACAGCTTTGCGCCGGGCTGCCGTTTTGAAGACGTGGTGCGCCTGCATGTGTTCGACAAGAAGCTGCGGCTGCTGGCCCTGGATGCGCTGGAGCGCATCGAAATGGCGGTGCGCGTGGATGTGGCGCATTTGCTGGGCCAACGCGACCCGCGCGCCCATGAGAACCCTGCGTGCCTGCACGGCAACTTCACCAAAAAGATGATCACCAAGGGGCCGGACGCGGGCAAGACGCAGCACCAAGTCTGGCTGGCCAAGTACCGTTCCCTGCTCCACCGGGCGCGCAAGGAGCCCTTTGTGGTACACCATCAGCAGCAATACGGGGCCTTGCCGATCTGGGCCGCCATTGAAGTGTGGGACTTCGGCCTGCTGTCCAAGTTGTTCGCCGGTATGCAGTACGCTGATCAGGAGACGATTGCCGCCCTGTACGGCGCAGCATCGAGCCAGGCATTCGCGCAATGGCTGCGCAGTTTGAACTTCATCCGCAATGTGTCGGCGCACCACAGCCGACTGTGGAATATCAACGTGCTGGAGCTGTCCTCTGTTCCTGCAGGTTGGCCCGCCGCCCTGAACAGGGCGAAGCCGTTTTTCTACTTCTGCCTGATGCAGCAGTTGCTGCGCGTGATCTGCCCGAATTCGAGCTAGGGGCTACGCTTCAAGAAGCTACTGGCAGATGAATTCCCGGTGGTGGACAACCAGATCATTTCACTGTTGGAACTGAGGGCGTTTCCGGGTTGGGAGGGGTGGGCGCTATGGCCGCAGCCGTGATGGGCCAGGTGGGCCAGGTGGGCCACAAATGAAAACCGACGCGTACACAGAGAGTGCAGAGGCGTCGGTCGTATTACTGGCGATGATAGGGCCGACGCCGGCCATGGTCAAGCCAAGGCGGCTGCCACGAGGGCGGAAGTAGAAGGAGAATCGCCATGATGAACGAACAACAACTCGAAGACCTGTGCAGTGGACTACATCGGCATCGCCAACGAACTGAAGGCCGCGCTCAAGACCTACACCGAAGCCAAGGCAAGGGCGACCCACGCACAACGCTACCGAAGCGCGGGCCGTGTTGCTCGAAAAGATGGACATCGTGCGCGGCATGATGCACGGCTGCGACTACAGCGGCCTTGAAACCGAGGCGGTGAGGTGGCGGTGAGGTGGCGGTGGGGTGGCGGCGGGGTGGCGGTGGGGCTTTCTGCCGCTTTTCGCTTTTTCGTCATTGGCGGGTGGCTTTCGCCGCCAGGCGCATCCGGAATGAGCGTTAGGAACTTTGGCAAAGCGTTACTATAATGAGAACACTTCTCATGTAAACCGTTTACCGGACGCTTTGCCCATGTCGCCACAAACCCTCGCCGTTCCCCTGCAAGGCCCGATGTTGCGCGGTCCGCGCCGCCCGCGTGTGGCCCTGGTCGGCCATGCCGGCGCCGGCAAGAGCGCCATTTTCGACGCCGTTTCCAGCACCGTGGTGGGCCACGAACACCTGGCCGGGGAAGGGCCGGCCTATCAGGAGTGCCTGGTGGAAGTGGGCCTCGACCAGATCTCCCTGGTGGACCTGCCGCCCATCGGCAGCTTTCACGATCTCGATGATGCCCAGCGCGTCGTCCTCAAGTACCTGCTCTGGGGCGACTGCTGGCCTGCCATCGCGCGCCATGAATCGGCCCAGCCCGGCAGCGCCTTCCGCGCCCCCGAGGTGCTGATCCACGTCGTCGACGCCACCCGCCTCGAACGCGACCTGGAACTCTCCCTCGAACTTTCCCTGCTCGGCCGCCCCCTGGTGGTGGCCCTGAACCGCATGGACGAGGCCCGCGCCAAGGGCATCCACATCAACGTACAGGCGCTGGCCGAACGCCTCGGCAGCCCGGTGGTGCCCACCATCGCCCTGATGGGCATGGGCCTCACCCCCCTCTTTGCCGAAGTCGTGCGCATGGCGCGGGAGAAGGTCTGCCCGCTGCCGCAGCCGCCGAGTCACCATATCGCCGAGAGCCTGGCGCCGCTCAATGTCGTGCTCGGCGAGCCTGCCATCGATGAGGCGTTCCGGGTGCCGCGCCCGTTGCTGCTGATGCAGCTGGCGGAAAACGACCCTTATTTCCGCGATGAACTGGCGACCCATTTTCCGGCCCTGATGCCGGCGGTGGACGCCGCCCGGCGTCAGGCCGAAGCTTCGTTGCCGCGCGCCCTGGCAGAAGAGGTTCACGCCGACCGCCACCACCGCGCCGCGCAACTGGTGGAGAGCGTTACCCGCTCCGTCCGTCATCTGGGCGGCCCGGGCGGCGAGTCCTGGCGGCGCTGGCTCGACGAGGTGTTTTTGCATCCGCGCTGGGGCCTGCTCGGCAGCCTCGCCGTGTTCGCCCTGGTGCTGTTCATGGTGTTCGAGGTCAGCGCCGTTCTCGACAGCCTGACCTCGGCGCGCCTCGCCACCTGGGTCGGCGAGTGGCAGCCGGACAGCACCACCGGCATCATTGGCCGCGCCGTGGCCGATGGCCTGGTCGGCCTGATCGGCATCGTCGTGCCCTACATGCTGCCCCTGGTGATCCTGCTGGTGGCCCTGGAAGAGTCGGGCATCATGCACCGGGTCGCCTTCGTGGCGGATCGCGGTTTCCACCATCTCGGCCTCCATGGCGGCGTCGCCGCGCCCTTCCTGATCGGCCTCGGCTGCAACGTGCCGGCGCTCTCGGCAGTGGCTGCCTCGACGCAGGGCCGCGACCGCGTCGCCGCCTCGATCCTGATCGCCTTCGTGCCCTGCTCGGCGCGCTCCGCCATCATCCTCGCCCTCGGCGGCAAGTACCTGGGCGGCCTCGGCGTGTTTGCCATTTTCATCCTCACCCTGCTGGTGATCGCCGTCGCCGGCCACCTGCTCTCGCGCCGTTACACCCGGAGCGGGCCGGGCCTGATCCAGGAAATCCCCGACTACACCCTGCCCCGATGGCGGCCGGTGCTGACCAAGACCTGGAAGCAGACCCGCGACATTCTCACCATCGTCACCCCCTTGCTGATAGCGGGCAGCGTGGTGATGGCCCTGCTCGTCCACTACGGCGCCGACACCCTCATCAACTGGACGCTGACGCCGGTGACCGTCTGGTGGCTGGGCCTGCCGGTCGCGCTCGGCGTGCCGATCCTGTTCGGCGTGTTGCGCAAGGAACTGTCGCTGCTGATGGTGTTTCAGGCCCTCGGCACCCAGGAAATCGGCACCCTGCTGACGACGACGCAGATCGTCACCTTCCTCGTCTTCCTCACCTTCTACGTGCCCTGCGTTTCCACCTTCGCCGTGATGCTGCGAACCCTCGGCCGCCGCGAGGCTTTCTTCGCCGTCGGCATTTCGGTAGCGGCGGCGCTGACGGTCAGCGCTCTGGTGCGGCTGCCGCTGGAGTTGTTTGACCGGCTGGTTTAAGCCGACAGGCTCAGCCGCAGTGGCCGGCGGCGGTATTGAACTTCAAGGGCATGGCGAATTTGCCACTGTTTGAAGCCAGCCGCGACCGACTGAAACCACCGGCAGATGATCCGCCGCCATGGTGGGTTTTTTTGGCCCAGGTGAAAGCCTCCCCCGCCGCCGCCGCCCCGCACCGACCCGGCGGGGTGGCCGGGATGGCCCGCCAAAGGGGCAATAGGGGGCCAATGAAAACCAGGCCGGGGAAAATCCCTCAAAAAACCGCTCTAACTCATCGATTCCATTGGTGCCCCCGGTCGGAATCGAACCAACGCCTGATGATTACAAGTCAACTGCACGACCTTCATGCTACGGGGGCGGGTGCTGCAGGGGCGGGATTATACCCTTGCCACGCCCCTGATTGATAGACATACTGCCTGGATAATCCGACCTGACACTGTCAAGCCCATGGCCGCCCCCAGCAACCCTACTGATATTGCACGCGAAGCGTTCCGGCAGCTGGCTGTCCGACGCGTTCCGCCCACGCCTGAAAATTACCGGCTCCTCTACGCAGAAGTTGCAGGCCGCCCCGCGGAGCTGGAAGACTTTCCTGAAAAACCCCTGAAACAACTCGTCAGCGAAATCATCCGCATCGCCCCGGAACAACAACGCCTGGGACGGGAGCTCGATGAAGCCATCCAGCACAAGGATTGGGCCCGCTTGCGCCAGGCGATCACCGACCCTATCCGCCAGCTCTCGGAAATCCAGCAACTGGCTTGGTCGACCTTGATCGGCAATCTGTTACGGCAATGGGAGGCCAAGTCGGCCAACCTTACCACCGCCAAGAAACGCGAAGCCCTGGAGCATGTGCTCAACAGCTCCGGCAGCAATACCCGCACCCTGTTCGTCCGCCTGGAAAACCTGCTGCGCGCCTGGTCCCAAGGCAGCGCCGGGGAAGATATCGTGCTGACGGAAGAAGCCCTCCCGCCGCCGCCCCTTGCCGTTCCCGACACCCCCGTTCCCGACACCCCCGCGCCAGCCGGCAGCCACGCGGAGCTGCTCCAGGAATGCCGGGAATTGTTTGCCTACACCCTGGAAAGCTGCATCGCCCCGATGCTGGCCGAGCAACCCAGGCTGCAACAAGACGCCACGGCACTGGCCCAGAAGATACGCAAGGTCGTCACCCTCAAGCAGCTGCAAGAAATTCAAGGCCACCTCAAGCGCTTTGCTTTCCAGATCGAACTGCAGATAGAAGACCAGAACGAATTGCGCGGCAGCCTGATCAAGCTGTTGCGTCTGGTCGTGGAAAACATGAGCGAGCTGGTATTGGACGACAAATGGGTCCATGGCCAGATAGAAGTCGTCCGTCAGATCATCGACAGCCCCCTCTCCCAACGCGCCATTGACGATGCCGAGCAACGGCTCAAGGAAATCATCTTCAAGCAAGGCCAGCTCAAGTTGAGCCTGCAAGAAGCCAAGGATGCCCTGAAGCACATGCTCACCGGTTTTGTGGACCACCTCGCCGACTTTGCCGGTGCCACCTCCGAATATCACGACAAAATCGAAAAATATGCAGTCAGGATCAGTTCTGCCGACAACATCGCCGACTTTGAAGCCGTGCTGGCGGAAGTCATGCGGGAAACCCGCAACATCCAGATCAACGCCCTGCGCTCCCGGGACGAATTGCAGCAAACCCAGCAGAAGGTCAAGGAGGCCGAAGCCCGGATCCGCACCCTGGAACGGGAACTCGAAGTCACCAGCCACCTGATCCACCACGACCAGCTCACCGGCGTTCTCAACCGGCGCGGCCTGGAAGAGATCTGCGACAAGGAAATTGCCCGGGCCGCCCGGCACCAATCGCCCCTCTGTCTTGCCATGCTGGACATCGACAACTTCAAGAAACTCAATGACAGCCTCGGTCACGATGCCGGTGACCAGGCCCTGATCCACCTCTCCAGCGTCATCCGTTCCACGCTGCGCCCTCAGGACACCGCCGCCCGTTTCGGCGGCGAAGAATTCGTCATCATCTTCCCCGACACCAATCTGGAGCAGGCCACCATCGCCATGACCCGGGTGCAGCGGGAACTGACGCGACGCTTCTTCATGCACGACAACCAGAAAATCCTGATCACCTTCAGTGCCGGCGTCACTCAGTTACACCCCGACGATACACAAGGCAGCATGATAAAACGCGCCGACGAAGCCATGTACCAGGCCAAGCAATCAGGCAAAAACAAGGTGGTCGCAGAAAAATAGCGCCGCCCTCAGCCGCAGCGAGCAGGCCGATAGAAAATCACGCCGGAAAATTTTTTACCCGGCGCCATAAAAGTACGCGGATGGCGGCCATGCCACCTTTTGCCGGTGGCCGGCCCGGACAGGACTAAAACCTCAAGCGCGAATAGCCGATCCCGCCGCCCTTTTCCACTCGTATCTGCGCCGGAATGCGTTCCTTCATGCCTTCGACGTGGCTGATGACGCCGATCATCTTGCCGCTGGCGTTGAGCGTATCCAGGGCATCGAGGGCGATTTCCAGGGTATCGGCATCCAGGGTGCCGAAACCTTCGTCAAGGAACAGCGAGTCGATCGAGGTCTTGTGGCTGACCAGATCGGAGAGCGCCAGGGCCAGGGCCAGGCTGACCAGGAAGCTTTCGCCGCCGGAAAGGGTGCGGGTGTCGCGGGCGACTTCGCCCTGCCAGCTATCGACGATGTCCAGCTCCAGTTCGCCGCTCGTCTTGCGGCGCAGCAGGTAGCGGCCGTGCAGGCGGGCGAGGTGGCCGTTGGCGAGGTGCAGCAGGTGGTCGAGGGTCAGGCCCTGGGCGAATTTGCGGAACTTGTCGCCCTTGGCCGAACCGATCAGGCTGTCCAGGCGTTGCCAGATGTCGCTCTCGGTGGTTTGCGCGGCGATCTGGGCGAACAGCGCCTGCCGGCTTTGGCGCGCCTGTTCGTCGCGGGTGAGCAAGGCACGCTGGGCGCCGAGTTGTTCGCTGAGCTGGCGGCGCCGGGTTTCGAGTTGGGCGAGGCAGGTGTCGAGTTCGGGCAGCGGCGGGATCGGCGTTGCGACCGAGTCGCGCGGCGGAGGCGTGCTTTGCAGGCACCGCATCTTGTCGGCGGCGGCCTTGAGGACGGCGGCGGCCTGCTGCCTGGCGAGTTGCCGGGCTTCCTTGAGTTGCAGCAGGCGCTGGCGTTCTTCGGCCGGCAGCAGCGCGGCACGGTAGGCGGCAAGATCGGTAAAGGGGCTGGCGGCGAGGGCGGTCTGCCAGACGGTCGCGGCCTCGGCAAGGGCGCGTTGCTGTTGGGCGAGATTGGTTTCGAGCTGGGTCTGGCGGCCCTGCTGGGCGGCGAGTTGCTGGGTCAGGTCGGCAATGCGCTCGGCGCAGCGGGCAAGGGCGGCGGCCGGGTCGTCGGTGGCCGGCAGGTCCATGGCCGACGGCGTTTCCGGGAAAGCTTTCCGGCGCTCCGCCCACTGTAACGCCTGGAGTTGTGCGGCGTCACAGCGCCCCTGCTGCTGGATGAGGAGAGCGGCCAGTGCCTGCCGGCGTTGCTGCGTTTGCTGCCAATGCTGCCACTCACGCTCGCGTTCCTTGAGCCAGGTGGCGGGATCGGTGGGGATTTCGTTCAGGGTTTCAAGCAGCCGGGCATCGAGTTCGGCCTGCTCCTGGACGATGGCTTGCAGGGTCCTGGCGGATTCGGCCTGGCGGACCTGGCCGGTTTGCAGCGTCTGTTGCAACAGCTGTTGCTGGTTACTGGCATTGAGCAGCGCCTGGGCGGCCTCGGCGGCGGTCTTGCGGGCGGCGTTGAGCGCTTGTTCGCCCTGCTCGGCGGCCTGCATCCGCGCCGCGAGCCGGGTTTGCGCCTGTTC
>NZ_JBASOH010000065.1:0-6085 GCF_049658005.1 Azovibrio sp.
CCATGGCCGCCGCCGCCTGCAGCACCAGCAGCAGGTGAGCCCCCGTATCCACCTCGGGGTGGTATTCGGGCCGCTGCGGCACGCCGAACAGGGCCTCCAGCTCGGGCAGCAGCCGCGCCAGGGCGCCGCAGTCGCGCAGCACTTCGATCATGCGCTGGGGATGGGCCTCCATCAGCCCCCGGGCCAGTTCCTGCCAGACCCGCTCGGCGACCAGATGATCCACCTCCCCCTCTGCCACCATGCGGCGCATCAGAAAGAGGGTCTCGGGGGCGACGCTGAAATCGCCGAAACGGGCGGCAAAACGGGCCAGGCGCAGGATGCGCACCGGATCTTCGATGAAGGCGGGGCCTACATGGCGCAGCACCCGGGCATCCAGGTCGGCACGGCCGTTGAAGGGATCGATCAGCACGCCGTCTTCGCCCCGGGCCATGGCGTTGATGGTCAGGTCGCGCCGGGCCAGGTCCTCTTCCAGGCTGACCTCGGGGGAAGCGTGAAAGGTAAAGCCGTGGTAGCCGTGCCCGCTTTTACGTTCCGTGCGGGCCAGGGCGTATTCCTCCTGGGTCTCGGGGTGCAGGAAGACGGGAAAATCCTTGCCCACGGGCCGGAAGCCGGCCGCCAGCATTTCGTCCGGCGTGGCGCCTACCACCACATGGTCCCGGTCGGACACCGGTCGGCCCAGGAGTTCATCGCGGATGGCGCCGCCGACGACATAAATCTGCATCTTCAGCTTCCCTCGCTGGCAAAACGCCTTGCCGTACGGTCACGGGGCATGTCACGGGGCAAGGCGTTGTGCAGTAAGCGCCAGATCAGCGGCCGGCGTACCAGCGGTAGCGGTCCAGGCGCTGCTTCGGGCTGTCGCCCGCGATGTAGGTGGGCGCAATGGCTTCCAGGGCGGTGGGCCGCCAGCCCGGAGGGGTCTGGCCGGAGCCGTCGGCGACATTGTCCACCTGCAGGGAGCGCAGGTTGTCCGGAGACATCGAGGGCCTGGGAGACAGCCACAGCAGGCCGGCAAGCAGGTAGGCCCAGCCCTCGGAAATGGGCAGGATGCGGGTGCGGCACTTGCACAGCCTGGCGACGTACTGCACCAATTCCTGCAGGCTGTAAGTCCGCGGTCCCACCAGTTCATAGACCTGGCCGAAGGTGTCAGGATTGTCCAGACAGTCCACGACGGCATCGGCCACATCGGCCACCCAGACGGGCTGGAAGCGGGCCTGGCTCATGCCCAGGGGAAATATGGGGAAGGACTTGAGGAGTCTGGCGAACAGGTTCAGGAAGGAGTCGCCCTGGCCGAAGATGACCGAAGGACAAAATACCGTCACGTCCAGCTCGCCCTGGGCAGCCAGGACGATCTTCTCGCCTTCGCCCTTGGAACGCAGGTATTCGGAGGGGCCATTGACGTCGGCCTTGAGGGCGCTCATGTGCACCAGGCGGCGCACGCCGGTGGCCTTCATGGTGGCGACGATCTGCTTGGGCAGGGTCACATGGGCCTGCTCGAAATCCCTGCTGTAAGGCAGCTTCACATCGCGGCTGTGCAGGATGCCGACCAGGTTGATCACCGCATCCTGGCCACGCACCAGCGCTTCGAGCTGGGCGGGATCGTTGATGTCGGCCGCGGGCATGTCCACCCCGGGCAGCATGATCAGATTCTTGTTGCGATCCCGGTGGCGGGTGGGGATGGTGAGTTTGGCACCCTGTTCGGAGAGACGGTTGGCGATATAGGTACCGACAAAACCGCTGCCTCCTAGCAGCAAGACTTTCTTCTGTTCCATGGCGATCCCGTGCAGATAGGTTGACTTGGGCAAGGCCCGGATTTTAAGGCAAATCCGCCGTCTTGGGCGGATCGCCGGCCGGCCGGCCGGGCACCATGCCGAGACGGGCCCGCAGGGAAGCGGGCTGGCCGTTGAACAGCACCGAGTAATAGACGGCGTTGCTCATGACCTTCTTGACATAATCCCGGGTTTCGGAATAAGGGATGGTCTCGGCATAGATGGCGCCTTCCATGGCTTCTGCGCCGCGCCACTTGCGCGCCGGGAGCGGCCCGGCGTTGTAGGCGGCCGAGGCCAGCACCGGGTGATTGTCGAGGTCCTCCATCATCATGCGCAGGTAGGAGGTGCCGAGCAGCAGGTTGGTCTCCGGAGCCTTCACCTGGCGGTGGTCGTAATCCTTGAGGCCGATCTTCTTTGCGACCCACTTCGCGGTGGCCGGCATCAACTGCATCAGGCCGGAGGCCCCGGCGGAGGAATTGGCCTGGCTGACGAAGCGGCTTTCCTGGCGCATCAGGCCATACACCCAGGCTTCATCCAGGGATTGTTGCTGCGCCGCCGGGCGGACCTGGTCATTGAAGGGCGCCAAAAAGCGCAGATTGTAGTCATGCTGGTTGCGGGTCCGGTCCGCCGTGTTGATGGCCCGGTCGTAGATCTGGTTGCGCCGGGCCAGCTCGGCGGCCGCGAGCAGTTGCCGGTCATCCATGTCGCGTATGCTCCAGTTCCACTCGCGGATGGCATCGTTGCGCATGTTCAGGCGAAAGAAAGCCAGGGCCCGGATCAGGCCGGGATGGGCGCGGGCCTCGTCCAGTTCCGCGTCGGTCGGTGGCTGAGCCCGGGGCGGAATGCTGATGCGGCGCCCCAATTCCTCATCGGCGAGGTTGCCGTAGAAACTGGGCTGTCCGGCAATCCGCTCGAACAACTGCCGGGCCTGGCTCTGCTGACCGCCGGCCAGGTAGGCGCGGCCCAGCCAGTAAATCCATTCCGGCTTGTCCTGCAGGCGGGCCGGCATGGACTCGATGCTGCGGCGCACCCCGCCCCAGTCGCGGTGGCGCAGGGACGCCCGCACCTGCCACTCCCGCCCCTCGTCGGAGAGCAGCTCCGGCTGGCTGCGCCGGTACCACTCCACCGCCGCCGCCATGTGGCGCCGCGCCCCCTGCAGGCCGATCTGGCCCCAGGCCCAGGCCTGTTCCTGCTCACCCAGATACGGGCTCCAGCGTTCTAGTTGCTCGGCGGCAAAGACCGGGTCATTGCGGGCCAGGCGCTGGATGGCCAGGGCCACCAGTTCCCGGCCGGTGCGGTCCTTGAGACTGGCGGGCAAAAGGCGGGCCAGCCAGGCGGCGGCCTTGTCCAGCATCGATTCCAGTTGCTTGGGGTCCGGCTGCTGCCCCGGGGGCAAGGCG
The DNA here is from genome assembly GCF_049658005.1 of Azovibrio sp. Taxonomy (NCBI): domain Bacteria; kingdom Pseudomonadati; phylum Pseudomonadota; class Betaproteobacteria; order Rhodocyclales; family Rhodocyclaceae; genus Azovibrio; species Azovibrio sp. Next base: position 3,167 of record NZ_JBASOH010000065.1, read on the forward strand.
GCGAGCACCTGGCGGGCGGGAGCCAGCTTGTTGACTTCGACCAGCAAGCGCACCCGGGCCCAGATTTGATCGACGCTGGCCCGCTCGGCCAGCAGGGCCATCACCGGACGACAAGCCTCGGGCACCTCATGCAGGGTCAGCCACAGGTTTTCCCCCTCTGCCAGGGCGGCTGCATCGCGCAACTGCAAGCGGGCCTGGATGCCCAGGCAGCGCGCCTCCTGGTTGGGTGACTTGAGCTGGCGGTAGTGCTGCAGCAGCCCTTGCCAGTCTTCCTGCCGGGCCAGCACCCGGAGCCAGTCGGCGCGCAGCCGTTCCCCCAGGTAATTGCCTTCCTGACGGCTGATGAAGGCTTGAATGGCGGCGGGGTCCTGCTGTTCGATTCCCTGGCGCAGCAGGTAGTAATCGACATAATCGGCGAGGGGGTGGCCCCGCAGTTCGGCCGCCAGAGCTTCCAGACGGGGGCGATTGCCGACCCGGAAGGCCTCCCGGGCGGCGATGTACTGGATGTCGCCCGGCGCTTCCTGGGCCTGGAGCGGCGTCATCAGACAGCCAATGAGGCCAAGGGAGGTCAAGATAGTGCGCAACTTCATGTGATAGATTCGGCGGATGAATACTGCTTCTGAGCATACCATGAGCTCCCCGCCCCTCCACCGGGATCATTTGCGCAAAGCCATGATAGCGGCCCGCAAGCAGCTGCCCGCCAGCACGGTAAGCGCCTGGTCAGCCGCAATCGTCCGGCACTTGCTGAAGGTCCTCCCCCAGCCGCCGGGGCGATGCATCGCCTTTTGCTGGCCCATCCATCACGAGCCCGATGTCCGCGCCGCCCTGGCCGCCTGGCAGCAACAGGGTAGCCTGGCGGCCCTGCCGGTGGTCACCGCCCCGGCCCAGCCCCTGGCCTTTCGCGCCTGGACGCCGGACACCCGGCTGGAGCCCGACCGCTACGGCATTCCCACCCCTGCCGAGGGTTCCTGGGTGCAGCCGGATGTGCTGCTCCTGCCGCTCAATGCCTTCGATGCCGCGGGCTACCGGCTGGGCTACGGCGGCGGCTTCTTCGACCGCACCCTGGCCAGCCTCGACCCCCGGCCGCTTGCCATCGGCGTCGGTTTCGAACTCAACCGGGTAGACAGCATCCAGCCAGAAACCCACGACCAGCCGCTTGACTGGATCGCCACCGAGGCCGGCTGCTTCCGGCCTTGCTAAACCTGCTCAGCTGGGCAGCCTGTAGCCGCATTCCCCGCAGAACCGGTCTCCCGGCTCGATCGCTGCCTTGCATTGCGGACACTGCCGGGCCAGGTTTGCCCCGGCCGCCCCGGGTTCGGGCACCGGTTCGGCGACAGGTTCGACCACAGGTTCGACCACAGGTTCGACCACAGGTTCGACGACAGGCGCCTTGCGGGCCGCTTCAGCCGCTTCGGCCGCCCTGGCACGGGCTTCCGCTTCGGCCCTGGCCTGCTGGGCCGCTTCCTGCTGCTGGCGCAGCCGCTTTTGGGCTTCCTCGGCCCGGCGTTGGGATTCTTCCTTGAGCGCCTGGGCCTTGCGCTTGGCTTCGTCGAGCCGCTCCCCGATCAGGCGCTCGGCCTCGCTGGGGTCGAGATCGGCGGCCACGCGCAGGTAGATCAGGATGCTTCCCATCAAGGTCATGGTCGACAGGGCGCCCATGACCAGGGCCAGGATCACCAGCGAACCAAAGCCGGCGGCCTGCATGTAACCCATGCCATCCTGGCCACCGTAGCCGCCAAACCCGCCGAACCCTCCAACCCCCCCAAAACCTCCAAACCCCCCGAAGAAGCCGCCCAAAGAAGCCATCATCCCATTGCCAAGGATGGGCAGGGACAGCCCCAGCACCGAAAAGTAGCCGACGCCCAGGATGCTCCCCAGCACGGCGCCTGCCAGACCCAGCAGAAGGCCGAGCAGGAACAGGCTGATCAGCAGTTCCACCATGCGATGCGTGGCGATCTGCCAGAGCATGGCCACGGCGCTCTTGATGCCGGCCCCGCTCCAGATGGCCGGGCCGACCATGGACAGGGCAACATTGAGGCTGAAGAAGAGCATCCCGGCCACCACCACCAGCACCGGAAAGGCAAGGGCATAGAGCACGGGGCCCAGGCCCGGAATCTTGCAAAGGAACAGCACCAGGGCCGTGGCGATGTAGAAGGCCAGCACCACCAGGGCGCCGATCAGGGTCACGGCCAGCACCTTGAGGGCCGCGAAGACTCCGTCCAGCAAGGTCACGGCGAGGGGGCGGCTGGGCAGACCCTGGGCCTGATCCATGAGCATGAGCCCCGCTGCCGAAATTCCGACGGGGATTATCAGCAGTGCCAGGAAGGAAAACAGGGCGGGAATGAAGAACCCCCCCATCTGTGCGCCGATCACCCCGCCCAGAAAGACCAGCAGTCCCGCCGCCAGCCCGGTGCCGATCAAAACGCCCAGCGCCTTCCAGTTGCGCAGCGCCTCCGTAACCCTCAGCAGGTCGGAATACCGGGTGCCCTGCTCGCTTGTCATGACGTGTGAAATGCCTTGTGAATTCATGCTTCCCCCTGTTGAAGTAATGGTTCGAGTAATGGTGGTTTGCTTGCGGGTGGTTTGCTTGCTCAGTTGTTCAGCTTGCACTCGGGCACGCTATTCCAGTGCCCGTCGCAATATTTCCAGCGCGCTTGCTCGCGGCAGAAAATGTTGGCCTTGCAGCGATCCAGTTCCCCGCGCAACTGCTGCACCCAGCCGGACTCGGCTGGGGCAGCGGGAGGAACTGGTGGGCTCGATTCCCGTACTGGCATCCTTTCCTTTTCATCCGGCACGGGCCGGGCGGCGGGTCGGGTCTCGGGTCGGGACTTGGGCCGGGCTTCGGGACGCGGCCTGGGAGTTTCGGTTCTGGGGGCTTCGGTTCTGGGGGCTTCGGTTCTGGGGGCTTCGGCTCTGGGG
>NZ_JBASOH010000066.1:0-3917 GCF_049658005.1 Azovibrio sp.
CGGTGAGCCGTTGATGGTTTTCGGTCTTCGTTTGATTGCGTGGGGTTCAACGCGACCAGGGCGAATTGGGAGAAGAAGTTCGCTGATTCCGCCAAGCGGATGTGCGGTCATCCGCTTTGCACAAGCGTCAGAGGCGAAACAAAGTTGTTGTGCGAAAGCCAGATAAAGCTGAACGCTGCCCTTGAAGCTCAGCGCACGCGCGCATGACCCCGCTCCTGCGGCAGCACGGACCATCAAGGCGCAAACCATACAGCAGCCCGAACGCGCCCGGCAAACGCGATGTCCTGGGCACCCGACCGCCCCCGCCCTGCCTCCCCCTGAGCCGCTCGCACTGACCGGGGAACTGCCGGATTCAGGTTGATCATTTGCGACCCGTTCTCTGGTGGGTGTCTCCCGGCCAGCCCTGGCCTCTGCCTTGGCCATAGCCGCCATGAGAAAAAACATTCACTGCGCGATTCGGTGCGCAGCAAGCCCGGCCTTACCCTGGGCATCCCCTGCGCCTGTCGCTGCCGCTCTGTCCGAGTCTGTCCGAGTCTGACTGGGCGTTGCAGGGCCTTGCAGGGCGCCGGGGACCAGTCCTGCCTCCGCCGGCAGACAGACTCGCCCCCCAGCCGGAAAACGCGTAAATTGATGGCCCGGTTCCGTTCACGCAAGCCCATGACTTCCTCTGCCCTGGCCTCTCCGCCCCGCCACGATGCCGCCGTGATCACCCTGATCGGCGCCGTGCATGGCGTCTCCCATTTCTTCCACCTGCTCTTGCCGCCCCTCTTTCCCTGGCTGATGGCGGAGTTTGACCTCAGCTTCACCCGCATCGGCCTGACCATGACCCTCTTCTTTGTGGTCTCCGGCTTCGGCCAGGCGGCGGCGGGCTTCCTGGTGGATCGCTGGGGCGCGGCCCGGGTGCTGGCCGGTGGCATCACCTGCTTCATCCTCGCCGCCCTGCTGCTGGCCACGGCGACCGGTTTCCCGGTCCTGCTGCTGGTGGGAGGGCTGGCAGGCCTGGGCAACGCAGTGTTCCACCCATCCGACTTCACCGTGCTCAACCGGCATGTCTCCACTGCCCGCTTAGGCCACGCCTTTTCCGTCCATGGCCTGTCGGGCAACCTGGGCTGGGCCCTGGCCCCGGTGTTCATGACCGGCATCGCCACCCTGGCAGGCTGGCGCGTGGCCGCCCTGGCCGCCGCCTTGCTGGCCGGTCTGGCCCTGGCCCTGCTGCTTGCCTTTCGCCGCCTGCTGGACGACCCGCCCGGCCACCGCCCCAAAGCCGCACCCCAGGGCGAGCATCCCCTGGCCTTCCTCACCGTGCTGCCCGTATGGATGTGCTTTGCCTTCTTTTTCCTGACCACCACCTCCTTCGGGGCCATCCAGAACTACGCCCCCTCCATCCTCGAACATCTCTATGGCCTGGCCCGGCCCCTGGCGGCGGGTGGCTTGTCTGCCTGCCTGCTCGGGGGCGCCGGCGGCATTGCCCTGGGAGGCTTCCTCGCAAAATCAGGGGAGCACGACCGGATCATCGCCCTGATGCTCGGCTGCGCCGCCCTGCTTGCCCTGCTGCTGGCCACGGGCTGGCCGCCGGCCTGGAGCATCCTGGCCGTGATGGCGGGCATCGGTTTTTTCACCGGGGTGGCCGGCCCCTCCCGCGACCTGCTGGTGCGCCGCGCCGCCGTGGGCCGTTTCGGCGAGGCGGCCTACGGCCGCATCTACGGCTTTGTCTATTCCGGCCTGGATGCGGGCCTGGCCCTGGCGCCGCTGATCTTCGGCGCCTTCATGGACGGAGGGCAGGAGCGCCAGGTGCTGGTGGGCGTCGCCCTGCTCCAGGGCTTGGCCATCTTCACCGCCCTGGGGGTCGGACGCTACCTGCCCGCCCAGCCCGGAGGCCAGGCGGCTTCCCGCTAGCCGGACCCCGGCGGTAAAGCTGCTTTTTCTTTCCACGAAACTGATTGCCACCCCGCTGCGCCGAAAATCCGGGTCCTGAGCATCTCGCCCCTGGACCCCAGGCGCATCGAATGGACGGAGAACCGAATGCACGAAATGTCCCTGGCCGAAGGTATCCTGCAACAGGTGGAAGACACGGCCCGGCGCGAAGGCGCCCGCCAGGTCAGGACCGTGGTGCTGGAAATCGGCGCCCTGGCCAGCATCGAGGTGGAAGCCCTGCGCTTTTGCTTTGACGCGGTGACCCGGAACAGCCTGGCCGCAGGCGCCACCCTGGAAATCCAGACGCTGCCCGGAGCGGGCTGGTGCCTGCCCTGCGGCGCCACGGTGCCGATCACCGAGCTTTATGACCCCTGTCCCCGTTGCGGCAGCTACCAGGTACAAGCCACGGCCGGCACGCAAATGCGGATCAAGGAAATCGAAATAGAATAGAGCGCTGCGCCTTGGCGCTGAACTTTCAAGAGGAACCACAATGTGCACAACCTGCGGCTGCGCCAGCGGCGAAACCCGGATCGAAGGACAGGCGGTGGATCACGACCATCCCCACCACCACCATGAACATGAACATGAACACGGCCACGGTCACGGTCACGGCGGCGCGCCGCAACACTCCGATCATGACGAACACTGGCACCAGCACGAGGACGGGACCTGGCACCGCCATGCCCATGAAGCACGGGACCACGCCGCCGCCCTCGATTACGGCAGCGGCCCGGCCCGGGCCCACGCCCCGGGGCTGAGCCAGGCGCGCATGGTGCAGATCGAGCAGGACATCCTGGCCAAGAACGACCAGTACGCCGCCGCCAATCGCCAGCGCCTGTTCGATGCGGCGGTCCTGGCCCTCAATCTGGTCTCCAGCCCCGGCTCGGGCAAGACCACCTTGCTCACCCGCACGCTCACCCACCTCAAGGCAGAGATGCCCCTGGCCGTGATCGAGGGGGATCAGGAAACCGCCTTCGACGCCGAACGCATCCGCGCCACCGGCGTGCCCGCCCTGCAGATCAATACCGGCAAGGGCTGCCACCTGGACGCCCACATGGTGGGCCAGGCCCTGGACCAACTGGAACTGCCGGAAGGCGGCATGCTGTTCATCGAAAACGTCGGCAATCTGGTCTGCCCGGCCGCCTTCGACCTGGGCGAAGCGGCGAAGGTGGTGATCCTCTCGGTCACCGAGGGCGCCGACAAGCCCCTCAAGTACCCGGACATGTTCCACGCCGCCCGGCTCTTGCTGATCAACAAGATCGACCTGCTGCCCTATGTCGATTTCGAGCTGGATGAGGCCATCGCCCATGCCCGCCGGGTCAATCCCGGTCTGGAGGTGCTGCCCCTGTCCGCCACTTCCGGGGAAGGTTTCGATGCCTGGCTGGGCTGGCTCAAGACCCGGCTCGAAGACGTGAAGGGCGGCCGCATCCGCAGCCTGGAAGCCCAGCTCGCCAAGCTCAAGGGCGCCTGAGCGTGAGGCCGGAAACGAGCCTGCAGCGCCAGGGCGCGAAGCGGCAAGGGCACGCCCGGCCCGGTCCGTTGCTTTGCCATGCCCCTTGGCGTTGAGCCTTTCGGCATGCCAGAGGCAAGGCGTCTGCTCATCACCGGCCTGGTCCAGGGGGTAGGGTTTCGCCCCGCCGTCTGGCGCCTGGCCCGGCAGCTCGAACTGAGCGGCTGGGTCAGGAATGGTCCGGCCGGAGTGGAAATCCAGCTCCAGGGCCAGGCCGGGCCACTGGACGAATTCGTCCGGCGCCTGCCGCTCGAAGCCCCGACCCTGGCTCGCATCGACAGCCTGGAGCCCCGGGACAGCGCGCCGGAAAGCTGTGACGGCTTCAGCATCCAGGAAAGCCGCGCCGGCGGCCCGGTCGCTACCGCCATCGGCCCGGACCTGGCAGTCTGCCCCGACTGCCTCGCCGAACTGTTCGACCCGGCCAGCCGCCGCTACCGCTACCCGCTGCTGGCCTGCACCCGCTGCGGCCCGCGCTACACGGTGACCCGGCGCC
>NZ_JBASOH010000067.1:0-2339 GCF_049658005.1 Azovibrio sp.
ATAATCAAGATACATGGTCACGATTTCGTTGAGGTCTTTGATTTCATCGGCATTCAAATAATTCTTGGCGATGGCCACATCCTGCTTGCGGACAATGGAACCCTGCCAGGAGGTGAGGCCCATATTCGGCAGTTTGGGATTGCTGCGGGATTCAATCAATTCGGCGGCGGTGTTGCCGGTGATCGCCCAGAGCATTTTGTTCTGGACCTTTTTGAAGAATACTTGGGCTTGTTCCGAGGTTTTTTCGTAATCAACCGCGGTGGTGTAAATATCCCGTATTTTCTGGTAAAAACGCTTTTCCGAGGCCCTGATATCCCGGATCCGCGCCAGCCACTCGTCAAAATAGTCCCAGGTATCGGCTTTTTTGAGCCGATCATCATCCATGGCAAAGCCTTTGATGATGTACTCTTTCAGAATACTGGTGGCCCATATTCTAAACTGGGTAGCCCGTTTGGAGTTGACCCGGTAGCCCACGGCGATGATGGCGTCGAGATTGTAGAACTCTTTATTGCGAGTAACCTGCCGCCCACCCTCGTTTTGAACAGTTTCCATTTTGGAAACAGTTGCTTCCCGGCTCAATTCCCCTTCTTCATAGATGTTGGCCAAGTGTTTGGATATGGCGGGAACATTGACGTCAAACAGTTCTGCCATGGCGGTCTGGGGCAACCAGATGGTTTCGTTCCGCAAAACAGTATCAATTTTGATATCGCCGTCAGGAGTGGTATAAAGGATTATTTGCGATTGGGTCATTAAGCCAGCTCCTTTTTCATTCCACGTTTCTATGTATCCTTACGTTCCATCAAGAGCCTTTGCTCCCGTTCCAATTCCACCACTAACTCTTCCTCGCTGGGTAAAACCAAGCGGTATTTGGAGGCAAAAAGCTGTTCGCTTCCCTTCAGGACGGAATATTTAACAACGGTTTCATCTTTTTGCGCGCAGAGGATCAAGCCGATGGAAGGATTATCGTCGGCTTGCTTTTTCAGATCGTCCAACATGCGGACATACATGTCCATCTGGCCGATATCCTGGTGGGTCAGTTCGGTGGTTTTAAGGTCGATCAGGACAAAGCACTTCAGTATGTAGTTATAGAACACAAGATCGATATAGAAGTGTTTGGTTTCCGTACTGATGCGGAATTGGCGGCCGACAAAGGAGAAACCTCGTCCCATCTCCAATAGAAATGATCGAAGATGGTCAACAATGGCGCTTTCGATGGATTGCTCCTTAGGCCAAGGGGCTTCCGGGAGATCCAGGAATTCCAGTACATAGGGATCTTTGATAAAGTCCCGCGGCTGCTCCTTTTCCACGTCGGTTGGGGCTAGTAATGCTTCATGTTTATCACGAGACGAAAGGAGACGTTCATACTGGAGGCTGTTGATGTTCCGTTCCAGCACCCGAGTGCTCCACCGCTGATCGGCAGATTCACGTATATAATAGTCGCGAGCCTCGGAATTTCCGACTCGCATGATCAAGCGGTAATGGGACCAGGTCAATTCTCTACGCAGTGCGTAGAGTTTTTCCTCTTGGGGCCATGTCAGGTAGAATTGGCGGAAGTTCCACAGATTGGCGTAAGAGAATCCTTTCCCAAGGTCCGAACTTAACTCTTTGGACAATTCCTTGATCAAGTACTCCCCGTAGCCTGCCCGCTCCCGGCCCTGCTGTTCTTGCTCGACAATGCGCCTGCCAATCTGCCAATAGGCTTCCACCATGGCAAAGTTGACAGCGGTATAGGCTTTCTGGCGAGCCTTGCTCAGGATTTCACGGATGGAGGAATAGAAATCGTCCAGTTCATTCATGTTTCTCTTCCTCCTTTTTCCTAGATGAACATTTTTTTTCTTCTCTATGGGAAATAAGCTCTATTCCGATAACAGATTCCAAATCGACGTATTCGAATATTTCAGGAAGCTCTGACATAGGATTAAAAGCGGGAAAGATCGAAAGGGCCAGCTCTGTACGCCGAACTGGCCCTTTGCCCTTACTCAACTGATGCTTTTTGCCTGTGCGAATGCACTAAAGCTATTTGCTGCCGCCGACTGCGACTTTCCAGTCAGCCTTAATCTTCGCGAGCAGCTCGGGATTGACGATGATATCGTATCCCGCGTTAGCCATTATATCAGCCGCGAGCACTGCGGATTGCCTTCCCATTGGAGTGAAGGTCGCGGCGACCATTTCCCTGGAATGTCCCGCTATCGGCTCCGTGGAGACGGGAAGTCCGAAAATAACGCAGGGGATACGCGAGGAAGCCGTTCCGAAATCAGTCGAGCCACTCGATCCGGCCATCGGATCGGGAGGCGGCATTTCCGTTATCCCCGCGGCCTTGCCCGTTTCTTGGATAAGGC
>NZ_JBASOH010000068.1:0-3240 GCF_049658005.1 Azovibrio sp.
GGGCACGGCTACCCGCCGGCGGCACGGGATTCTGGGCCAGGGCAGGCGATGCCAGGCCATTCGACAACATGCCTGCCAGCACACCTGCCAGCAGGCGGGCCGCCGGTCGGCTCGACCAAACGATATGTTTCATGGACAACTCAACCCTCCGCCGCTGTCTTGGGAGCCGGCGCCTGCTGGAAGGTGACTTCCTGCCACTGCTGCATGGTTTTTTCCATGGCGGCGGCCAGGGTTTTCACGTCATGGCTCTCGATCGCCTCCGGCAACACGTCCAGGCCCACGGAGTTGTAGACCCGGCCCCAGGCGGCCTGGGCGTTGGAATAGGCGGCATAGCGCTGGTATTCGGCCAGGAGCGCCCGGGCCTCGGAGCGGATCACTTCCAGCTCTGAATCGAACTGGCTCTTGGCCGCGGCCTGGGCAAAGTTGAGCAGGCGCTGGTCCACGCGCAGGCTTTCCTCGGCGAACTCCAGTTCGGCCAGTGACAGGCCATAGCGTTGCACCCCGACCCGCACCTGGGTCAGCACGGCCATGGAAAGGGCCATGCGCCGCATGTCGTCAGTCTTGTTCTGGTGCTCATGGGCCTGCTGCAGCGAGGGCCACTGGGTGAGCTTGAGGATGTTCCAGGACAGCCGTACACCCACGTCCACCCATTGGTTGTTGTAGCTGTAGCGGTTGGAATCGTATTGCGGCCCGGCATCCACGGAGAGGTTCGGCCACAAGAGCAGCTTTGCCGCCTTGATGTCGTTTTCCGTCACCCGCTTGCGGTACCACTCTTCCATGATCTCGGGCCGTTTTTCCAAGGCCATGAGTTCCAGCGACTCCAGATTGGCGGGGACCGGCGGCAGGGCATTTTCCTTCTCTTCCGCCAGGGTGTAGGAGGTACCCGGCGCCACGGACATCAGCGCCGTCAGTTCGGCCCGTGCCAGTTCCAGGTCCTGGCGGCGCAGGGTGAGCAGGTTCACCGCGTCGAGCAGGGCGCGCTCATAGGCCAGCACCTGGGGTTGGGGCATCAGGCCCTGCTTTTCCACTTCCTTGGCGCGGGCCAGCGCCTTCTGCACCCGGGCCAGCAGGGCATCCACCCGGCCCAGCAGCTTTTGCGCCCCGAGGGCGCGCCAGTAGCTGTTGCGCACGTCCTGGAGAACATTCTGGGCCACCTTGCGGCGGCGTTCCTCGGCCATCAGCACCTGGTCGGCCTTCTGCTGGGCGCGGTAATAAGAAACGCCGAAGTCGAGCACGTTCCAGGAAAAGGTCAGGTTGGCCAGGGTGCGCTCCCGCTCTTCGGAGGTGGAAGGCCGCAGGGTTTCCAGGCGGTCCTCGATACCGATGGAACGCCCGCCGGAATCGTTGTTGCGGCGGACGTAGCCGGCGCCCGCCACCAGCCGGGGCAGCATCTCGTAGGTCGAGACGTCATGCAGGCTCCGGGTAAGGGCATCCTCCATCAGTTTCAGCTTGTAATCCAGGTTGTACTTCAAGGCCCGGGCCGCCGCCTCGTGGAAAGTGATGGGGCCGGCAATGGGCTCCTGCTCGGCGTACATTTGCAGGTGATCCTGCGCGACCCGCTCCTGAACCTCTTGCTCGGTATAGGGCACGGGCTGCAGCGAGCCGCAACCAGAGAGCAATGCCAGGGCCAAGGCGGAAACGGCCAGCAGACGGGGGCCGGGAAGGGCCGATTTGCGATTGTTATGGTTGTGCATGATCAAGGTTCTCGGGATCGTAAAAATCAAACTGGGGTGGAAGATTGAACGGCGTGAACAGTGCGGGCGGCCAAGGGCAGGCGCCCGGCGCCGCCATGCAACTGCTGGGTGAAGGAAGGTGCAATGGAAGGCGCAACGCTTCGGGGGGGCGGTGGCGCCTCGGGCGTGCCGGAGGGCACCATGGCGGCCTGCTCGGCCAGGCCAGGGTCTCCCTCCCCTGCCGTGACAGCGGCCTCGCGGCTGTCCGCAAGCGGTGGGGCCGGGGGCTCCGTTGCCGGAGGCTGGCCGTCCATGTCTTTCAGAGGCTTGCCGGGCACGATGCTGCTCTCGAACAGTGTCGGCGTCGGCAGTTGCCAGTCGCTGCTCAGGCTGATGCGGCCATGGCGGCTTTCCACCGCGTTGCCCAGGAAGTTGGCCTGATGCTGGGAATCGCGCACGGCAGGGATGACGAACAGGTTGGGATCGTTCCCCAGACCCTGGCCAAGGGAAACCGTGCGGATTTCTCCCTGGGTCACCCAGGCCGGGTTGCCCGTCATGCGCTGGTCGTCCAGTTCCCGCGCCTTTTGGGAAAACTCCACTTCCTTGTTGACATAGACGATGGGGTGGAAAGGCAGGGGCAGGCGGCGCACGTCGTCGAAACGCTCGCTGGCGAAATAGGGGCCGCTATCGAGAATGACCGGGCTGTTGTCGAGCACATTGAGCGGTTGCAGCGGGGCTTCCGGCTGCAGTTTCGGTCCCTCACCGGGCTGCGTTGGTATCGGCAAGACGGGTGACGGGGGGTGCCGGTTGGCGTCAACAACAAGATTGTTTTCCGGATTCGCTGCGTTGATCTCCGGTAGGCCTGGCGTCGGCACGACCGGCGGCTGGACAGGCGGCTGGGCGGGCGGTACGACAGGGGGCTCAACCGGTGGCTCAACGGGTGGCTCAACGGGCGAGAGCACAGGAGGGCGTGCACCCATAGTAATGGTGAGGGTCACCGTGGCCGTGCTGGTGTCACCATCCTGGTCGGTGATGGTGTAGGTGAAGCTGTCCGGGCCGTTGTAGCCGGGGGTTGGGGTGTAGGTGAAGCTGCCGTCGTTGCCCACCGTTACTGTGCCGTGGGCCGGGTCAGTGGTCTTGCTCCAGACATTGCCGCCGTCACCGCTGGGGTGTCGTTGCCGGTCAGGGTGCCGGTCAGCGAGGTGTCCTCATTGGTGGTAAAGCTGTCACTTACCGCCACTGGCAGTTGATTGGCCGGAGCAACGCTGACCGGGACAATGGTGAGCGTCACCGTGGCGGTGGAGGGGTTGTGCAACCCTTTTTCTGTAAATCATCCGAGGCGATGTCATCGGGATGATGGGATCAGTCTTTCATATTGAGATAGATCTTGCCGGTCATCCACTTCTCATCGCACTCGGCGAGCAGTGCGGAGACGAGTCTCAGGCAAGAGGCGGTGTTGGGGAAGATCGACGCGACGCGGGTGCGGCGCTTGATCTCGCGGTTGATGCGTTCAAGGCCGTTGGTGGTACGCAAGCGGGTACGTTGGCTGTCAGGGAAGTCGAATGCC
>NZ_JBASOH010000069.1:0-7601 GCF_049658005.1 Azovibrio sp.
CCGCGTGCCGGTGTGCGGGCTGATCGCGCATTACAACGACACCGGCCTGCCGCCCAGCCCGGACCGTATGCCGCAGCTGCTGGGCCTGGTGCTGCGCAAGCGCCTGCTGCTCCAGGGCTTCATCATCGGCGACCACTACGCCGACGGTTTCGCGGCGTTTCAGCGCGACATGGGCGCATGGGTCGCCGAGGGCAAGGTCTCGGTCCGCGAAGACTTCGTCGAGGGCCTGGAACATGCGCCCCAGGCGCTGATCGACCTGCTCGCCGGCAGGCACTTCGGCAAGGTCGTGGTACGAGTCGGCACCCCCTGAGTCTTTCACTTCGAACCTCCAAAGGAGAGCCGCTATGGCCAATATTCTCGTCATCCTCACTTCGCACGACCAACTCGGCAACACTGGCAGGAAAACCGGCTTCTGGCTGGAGGAACTGGCTGCCCCCTACTATGCCTTCCTCGATGCCGGCGCGAAGCTGACCCTGGCCTCGCCCAAGGGCGGCCAGCCGCCGCTCGACCCCAAGAGCGACGAACCCGACGCCCAGACCGAGGCGACCCGTCGCTTCCTGGCCGACGCTGACGCGGTCAAGGCCCTGGCCAACACCCGCAAGCTGGCCGAGGTCGCCATCGGCGACTTCGATGCAGTGTTCTATCCCGGCGGCCACGGCCCGCTATGGGACCTGGCTGAAGACCCGGTCTCGATCGGTCTGATCGAAGCGGCGGTCAAGGCGAACAAGCCGGTCGGAACGGTCTGCCACGCACCTGGCGTGCTGCGCCACGTCAAGGATGCCGACGGCAAGCCGCTGGTCGCCGGCAAGCAGGTGACCGGTTTCAGCAACAGCGAGGAGGCTGCGGTTGGCCTGACCGATGTGGTGCCGTTTCTGGTCGAGGACATGCTCAAGGCCAATGGCGGTCATTACAGCAAGGGCGGCGACTGGCAGTCCCACGTGCTGACCGACGGCCTTCTGGTCACCGGCCAGAACCCTGCCTCGTCCGCCGACGCCGCCAAGGCGCTGCTCGCCCTTCTGTGAGGAGATTGAACATGTCCGCTTACGTGGTTTTCCTGCGCGAACGCACCCTCGACGCCACCGAACTTGACATCTATGCGAGGCAGGCTCCAGCCGCGCGCGAAGGACACGATCTGACGCCGCTGGCGTTCTATGGCGATTTCGAGGTGCTGGAGGGACCGGCGATCGAGGGCGGCGTGATCCTGCGCTTTTCCGACATGCAGGCCGCACGCGCCTGGTATCACAGCCCCGCTTACCAGGCAGCACGGGTGCACCGGTTCAAGGGCGCGGACTACCGCGTGCTGTTGCTTGACGGCATCGGCGCGACACCTGCGGCCTGAGTCCCCTAACACGCACAGGATTCTGGAATGACTTCCCATCAGATCGACCCAGCCTCCGCATGGCAGGCCCGCTATGGCGAGGCCGCCGCCCTGCCGCTGCCCCCTGTTCCCGCCGCGCTGGCCGCGCTGCTGGAGCACCGATCAGTGCGCGCCTACACCGATCAACCGGTCGACGACGAGGCACTTCAACTCGCCATCGCTGCCGCGCAATCAGCCTCCAGTTCGTCCAACCTGCAGCCATGGAGCGTGATCGCCGTGCGCGACCCCGCGCGGCGCGCCCGCCTGGCCGCGTTGGCCGGCGGTCAGCGCCACGTGGCCGAGGCACCGCTGTTTCTGGCCTGGGTCGCCGACTGGTCGCGGCTGCGCCGACTCGGTGCCGCGCAGGGTGCCGCGACCGACGGTATCGATTACCTGGAGAGCTACACCGTCGGTGTGGTCGACACCGCGCTGGCCGCGCAGAACGCCGTGGTCGCCTTCGAGGCCCAGGGGCTGGGCATCGTCTATATCGGCGGCATGCGCAACCAGCCGGAGGCGGCCGCCGCCGAACTGGGCCTGCCGCAGGACAGCTTCGTGGTGTTCGGCATGTGCGTGGGCCATCCCGATCAGGCCCGCCCGGCCGAGATCAAGCCGCGCCTGGCGCAGGCGGCGGTGCTGCACCGCGAGCACTACGACGCCGCGGGCGAGGCGGTCGCGGTGGGGCATTACGACCCGCTGATGCGCCGCTTCCAGCAGGACCAGCAACGCGACGACCGGCCCTGGTCGCAGACGTCATTGCAGCGCGTCGGCAGTGCCGAAGCGTTGATGGGCCGCCACCGCCTGCGCGAGGCCCTGAACGCGCTCGGCTTCGCCCTGCGCTGAAACCCACCGCGTCCGGCTCGTGTCGAGCCGAACGCAACTTGTTCGTTCACTGCTGCAAGGAGTCATAGCTATGGCCTACGCCACCACCAACCCCTACACCGGCGAAGTCGTCAAGACCTTCCCCGACGCTACCGACGCCGAAGTCTCCCAGGCCATCGGCGCCGCCCATGAAGCCTTCCTGGCCTGGCGCGAGCGCTCGTTCGAAGAGCGCGGTGCGATCCTGCAGCGCGCCGCCGACCTGCTGCGCGAGAATGCCGAGGCGCATGCGGGGCTGCTGACCCTGGAGATGGGCAAGATCACCGCCGAAGCGCTGGCCGAGGTCGAGCTGTCCGCGCGCATCTTTGAGTACTACGTGAAGCACGCCGAAGCCCTGCTGGCACCGGAGAAATTGCCGGTGGCCGATCCGGCCGAAGGCGACGCGCTGCTGGTGCACGAGCCGCTGGGCGTGATCCTGGCGATCGAGCCGTGGAATTTCCCCTACTACCAGATCGCCCGCATCCTGGCTCCGCAGCTGGCCGCTGGCAATACCTTGTTGCTCAAGCACGCCGCCAACGTGCCGCAGAGCGCGGACGCCTTCGAGAAACTGATGCTCGACGCGGGCTTGCCGCAAGGCGCCTTCAAGAACCTCTACGCCACGCGCCAGCAGATCGAGACCATCATCAACGATCCGCGCGTGCACGGCGTGGCCTTGACCGGCTCGGAGGGTGCCGGCGCAGTGGTCGCCGCCCAGGCCGGCAAGGCGCTGAAGAAGTCGACGCTGGAACTGGGGGGCGCCGACGCCTTCGTGGTACTGGCCGACGCCGAACTGGACAAGACCGTGAAGTGGGCGGTGTTCGGTCGCCACTGGAATGCCGGCCAGGTCTGCGTGTCCTCCAAGCGCATCATCCTGGTCGAGGCCATCTACGACGAGTTCCTGCGCCGCTACACCGAGGGCGTGGCCGCGCTCAAGGCGGGCGACCCCTTCGATGCGGCAACCACCCTGGCGCCATTGTCCTCGCAGAAAGCCGCCGACGACATCAAGGAGCAGATTCGTCAAGCTGTCGCCCACGGCGCTACCGCCACTGAGGTCGGACCCAAGGTGCCGACCCAAGGC
Source organism: Azovibrio sp. (assembly GCF_049658005.1). Taxonomy (NCBI): domain Bacteria; kingdom Pseudomonadati; phylum Pseudomonadota; class Betaproteobacteria; order Rhodocyclales; family Rhodocyclaceae; genus Azovibrio; species Azovibrio sp. Next base: position 3,291 of record NZ_JBASOH010000069.1, read on the forward strand.
GCCTTCGTGCAGCCGACCATCCTCACCGGCGTGACCCCGGACAACCCAGCCTACTACTGGGAGTTCTTCGGGCCGGTGTCGCTGATCTACCGCGCCGCCGATGAGGAAGAGGCGATCGCCATCGCCAACGACTCGCCGTTCGGCCTGGGTGGCTCGGTGTTCACCGCCGACGCCAAACATGGCGCGGAAGTCGCCAAGCGCATCTCCACCGGCATGGTGTTCGTCAACCACCCGACCATGGCCAAGGCCGACCTGCCGTTCGGCGGAGTGCGCCGCTCCGGCTACGGCCGCGAGCTGCTAGGCCTGGGCCTGAAGGAGTTCGTCAACCACAAGCTGATCGACGTGGTCGATATCGACGCGCCGTTCTGATGCGGGCCGGCCGGCGGCCAGTCGCTCCCGCTCTCATCGCGGGAACGATTGGCGGCGCCCAACCCCGTTCTGCTCACAACATGAAGGAAAACATCTTGAGCAACCGAAGCCTTTTCCGGCCCTTGCAACTCGGCAGCTACACACTGAAGAATCGTATCGTGCTGCCGCCGTTGACCCGGCAACGCAGCACCCAGCCCGGCAATGCCGCCAATGAGCTGATGGCCACTTATTACCAGCAGCGCGCCGGTGCCGGCCTGCTGATCAGCGAGGGCACCCAGATCGAGCCGCGCGGCGAGGGCTATGCCTGGACCCCGGGCATCTACAGCCCGGCCCAGGTCGAGGGCTGGCGCAAGGTCACCGAGGCCGTACACGCCGAAGGCGGGATCATCTTCGCCCAGCTCTGGCACGTCGGTCGCGTCTCCCACAGCGCGCTGCAGCCGGGGGGCGCGGCCCCCGTCGCTCCCTCTGCGATCCCGGCCGACCGGGTCAGCGTGTTCATAGAGACTGCCCCCGGCGCCGGTACCCTGGTGCCGCCGTCAGTGCCGCGCGCCCTGAGCACCGCCGAAGTCAAGGAGCTGGTGCAGCTCTATGCCCAGGCTGCCCGCAACGCGCTGGACGCCGGCTTCGACGGCGTGGAGATCCACGCCGCCAATGGCTACCTGGTTAACCAGTTCATCTCCGCCCGTACCAACCAGCGCGACGACGAGTATGGTGGCTCGCTGGACAACCGCCTGCGTTTTCTGCGCGAGGTGGTCCAGGCGGTGGCCGGCGTGGTCGGCCCGCAGCGCCTGGGCGTGCGCTTCTCGCCGCTGTTCACCACGACCGATGAGGATCGCGTCTACCTGGGCCTGGTCGAGGACGATCCGCACGCGACCTACATCGCTGCCGCCAGGGTGCTGGAGGAGGCGGGAATCGGCTATGTCTCGATCGCCGAGGCCGACTGGGACAACGCCCCGGAACTGCCCGAGGACTTTCGTCGCGACCTGCGCCAGACGTTCAGCGGACGCATCATCGTCGCCGGTCGCTACACCGCCGAGCGCGGCGAGCGCCTGCTTGAGGCGGGGCTGGCCGATCTGATCGCCTTTGGTCGCCCGTTCATCGCCAACCCTGATCTGCCGGCGCGCATCGCGCACGGCTGGCCGCTCAATGCGCTGAACCCCGCCACCATGTATGGCGGCGGTACGGCAGGCTACACGGATTATCCGGTCCACGCCGGCTAGCCGGCGCGCGTCGCATCACCCACCGGGCAGCCATGGCCGCCCTCACCACAGAGGACATCGCGATGGAATACAAGACGCTGGGGAACACCGGCTTGCTGGTCTCTTCGCTGTGCCTGGGCACGATGACTTTCGGCGACGGCCAGGGCATCTTCCGGCACATCGGCAGCGCCGGCCAGGACGAGGCCGACGCGATAGTCAAGGCTGCCGTCGACGGCGGGATCAACTTCTTCGACACCGCCGATGCCTATTCGGCCGGCAGCAGCGAGCAGGTGCTTGGCCAGTCGCTGCGCAACCTCGGCATCGCCCGCAAGGATGTGGTGCTGGCGACCAAGGGCTATACCCGCACCGGCCCCGGGCGCAACGATGTGGGCGCTTCGCGCGGCCACATCCTCGATGCGGTGGAGGCCAGCCTGCGGCGCCTGCAGACCGATCACATCGACCTTTACCAGATCCATGCCAACGATCCGGTCACGCCTATCGAGGAAACCCTGCGCGCGCTCGATGACCTGGTGCGCCAGGGCAAGGTCCGCTACGTCGGCGTCTCCAACTGGCAGGCGTGGAAGATCGCCCGCGCGCTGGGCGTCTCCGAAGCGCGCAACCTGGCCCGCTTCGATACCCTGCAGGCGTACTAATCGATTGCCGGGCGCGACATCGAACGCGAACTCGTACCGCTGCTGCAGGCCGAGAAGATCGGGCTGCTGGTGTGGAGTCCACTGGCCGGCGGGCTGCTCTCGGGCAAGTTCGACCGCGAGCACCAGAAGCCGGAAGGCGCGCGTCGCTCGGAGTTCGACTTCCCGTTCGTCGACAAGGAACGGGCCTGGAACGTCGTCGAGGCGATGAAACCGATAGCTGCGGCGCACGGCTGCAGTGTCGCCCGCGTCGCGCTGGCCTGGCTGCTGTCGCGGCCGGTGGTGACCTCGGTGATCGTCGGCGCCCGGCGCCTGGAGCAGTTGCACGACAATCTTGCCGCCGTCGAACTGGCGCTGAGCGAGGTGGAGCTGACCGCGCTTGATGCGGCCAGCGCCTTGCTGCGCGAGTACCCCGGCTGGGTGCTGGAAGTGCAGAACGCGGATCGGCTCGGCCCCGTGGACCGCTGGTCCGGCCTTTCTTCCTGAAATTCGTCGCGGACCACTCCGGTCCGCTCTTTTCCGATCCCTTGACCCTTAGGAGTTGACATCATGAAGATTTTCTACAAGACCCGCGCCACCGCCGTCGGCGGCCGTTCCGGACGCACCACGCTGGACGATGGCAGCCTTGCGCTGGACATGTCCCCGCCCGGTTCCGGCAAGGCTGGCGCCAACCCCGAACAGCTTTTCGCCATGGGCTACGCCGCCTGCTTCGACAACGCGTTGCCGGTGGCGGCCAAGCAATTGAAGCTGGCACCCACCGCCACCAGGACCTCGGTCGAGGTCGGCATCGGCCAGACCGCCGAGGGCGGCTATGCCCTGGACATCGACCTCTACGTGGAAGTCCAGGGCCTTAGCGAAGCCGACGCGCACAAGCTGGTGGAGACCACCCACCAGGTCTGCCCGTACTCCAACGCCACCCGCGGCAACGTCGACGTGCGCCTGCACACCAGCGTCGCCTGAAACACATCAAACCCAAGGAGAAACACCATGACAGTAAAAGCCTATGGCACCCACGCCGCTGACACGCCGCTGGCGGCGCTCGACATTGTTCGCCGCGAGCCGGGGCCGCACGACGTCAAGATCGACATCGCCTACTGCGGCGTCTGCCATTCCGACCTGCACCAGGCCCGCAACGAGTGGGCCAACACGCTGTACCCCTGCGTGCCCGGGCACGAAATCGTCGGCCACGTTTCGGCCATCGGCAGTGCGGTGACCAAGTTCAAGATCGGCGACACGGTCGGCGTCGGCTGCCTGGTCGACAGTTGCCATCATTGCCCGGCCTGCGACGCGGGCCTGGAGCAGTATTGCGAGCACGGCCAGGTCTTCACCTACAATGGCCCGACGCATGATGCGCCCGGCCACACCCTGGGCGGCTATTCGCAGCAGATCGTAGTCAAGGACGACTTCGTCCTGAAGGTTTCGCACCCCGAGGCGCAACTGGCCGCCGTGGCGCCGCTGTTGTGCGCCGGCGTCACCACCTGGTCGCCGTTGCGCCACTGGAAGGTCGGTCCTGGCCAGAAAGTGGGCATCGTGGGTATCGGCGGGCTTGGCCACATGGGCATCAAGCTGGCACATGCCCTGGGCGCACACACCGTGGCCTTCACCACCAGCGAGAGCAAGCGCGCCGCTGCGCTGGAACTGGGCGCCGACGAAGTCATTGTCTCGCGTAACGCTGAAGAGATGGCGGCGCACGCCAACAGTTTCGACTTCATCCTCAACACGGTCGCAGCCAGCCACGACCTCGACGCCTTCACTGGCCTGCTCAAACTCGACGGCACCATGACCCTGGTCGGCGTACCCGAGCACCCGCACCCGTCGCCGAGCATCGCCAATCTCATCTTCAAGCGCCGCAGCATCGCCGGCTCGCTGATCGGCGGCATCGCCGAGACCCAGGAGATGCTCGACTTCTGCGCCGAGAAAGGCATCGTCGCCGAGATCGAGATGATCGCCATCCAGCAGATCAACGACGCCTACGAGCGCATGCTCAAGAGCGACGTGAAGTACCGCTTCGTGATCGACAGCGCGAGCCTGGCCGCCGCCTGAGGCGAAACAGCCTAACCGTTGCGGGCCGCTTCCCGGCGAGGCGGCCCGCG
>NZ_JBASOH010000070.1:0-20182 GCF_049658005.1 Azovibrio sp.
GCCCCAGCCCCAGCCCCGGCAGCCGCCGCCGAGGACCCGAATGCGATCCGGGTGCTGTTGAGTCCGGAACTGGAAACCACCCTGGTCGCCCAGATGACGGGGCGCATTGCCCGTCTGCAAGCCCAGCTCGGCGCCCGGGTGGAAAAGGGTAAGCCGGTGGTGTCCTTCGACTGTAGCGAAGCCGCGGCGCGGCTGAACATGGCCCGGGCCGAATTTGCCGCGGCCAGGGAAAGTCTGGGCGCCAAGGAACGGCTGCGCAAGCTGGATGCGGCCGGGGACGTGGAAGTGTCGCTCGCCGCCGCCGAGGCCGACAAGTTCCGGGCGGCCATCGCGCTCTCCCAGGCGCAACTGGCCCAGTGCACGGTGGCCGCGCCGTTTGCCGGGCGGGTGGTGAAAATCTACGTCAAGCCGTACCAGGGCGTCAGCATCGGCACACCGCTGGTGGAAATGGTCAGCGACGGGCCGCTCAAGCTGCGTCTCAACGTGCCCTCGCGCTGGCTGCGGCAGTTGCGCGAAGGCACTCCCTTCGAGGTGACGATCAACGAAACCGGGCGGACCTACCCGGCCAAGGTGACGGCCATCAACGCCCGGGTGGACGCGGTGGCCCAGACTATCGAACTGGAAGCCCGCCTGGATGGGGCGCCGCCGGAACTGCTGGCGGGAATGAGTGGGATTGCGCGGTTCAAGATCAAGTGAAGGGCGGGGTGTCTTGGGTCCTCATGGTTGCAAAGTTATGGCGGCGTGCCGTGCTGACCGCGTGTTTTGTCGTTTGATTCCCGAAAGTTCCCCGTCATGCCCATGAAACTGTCCGCTTTGGCGGCCGAACTCGAATCCCGCGCCCGTGCCGCGGAAACCCTGGCGGAACTGGGCTTTTCCATGGCCAACGATAGTTACGCCGCCCTGCCGTTCCGCCAAGCGCTGGTGTTTGCCGCCGACGGCCGTCTGCTCACGGTTTCCGGCCTTGCCAAGGCGGGGGAGGATAGTCCCTACCTGCTCTGGCTGAAACGCGCCTGGCCTTGGGTGGCGGCGCATCTGCCGCATCCGCCGGAAGGGGGCGGCGGCTGGTTCGCGCCGGACGCGGCGACGCTGGCCGAGGCGCCCGAGGAGGTGGCCGAGGGCTGGCGCGAGTGGTGGCCGGCGGGGCTGTTTGACTTCAAAGCGCGGCAGGGTCAGTTGGGTGAAGGAGTCAAAAGCGAAATTATACCATTATATCAATGCGTTAGAATCGTTTTTTGGGGTGAGGACATGGATTCAGGGTCTTCTTTCAAATTGCCGTAGGTGGCCTGGGCCTTGCCACCGGTTTTTTCAATCTTTCCTTTCAGTTCCAGCTCGTCGTTACCGACCAGCTTGCCGGCGACTTCCTTGACTTTGCCGGTGGCTTCTTTAAGATGACCCTTGACTTGATCCTTGTTCATGGTTTGCTCCTGAGCGTGAGTTGATGGCGGGGGTCTGTGCCGAAAATGCAATCGACTACTGAGCCGAAGAGATTAGGTCCGCTGCATCCGGTGTTCGGTGCCCTGGCACCCATAGCGGAGTGATCCTGTAAATATTCGGGAGCCGACGGAGACGACAAGCGCTTGGCCCAATAATCGAGGGTTAAATCGAACCAGCGTGAGGGATAAACCATGGCAAGGCGGGTACGAAAAACGGCCTGGAGCCGATCCTTCCAGCGCGTGTTGAAGACAATGACGCGGACGGCAATGCGCGTCGGTACCAAGGCGGTCAAGGAGGGTTTGCGGGCCGCGCCGATGATGGTCCCGTCGGTATCCGGAAAAAAGGTGATGGGTAAAAAGGTCGCGGCCCCGTCGGCCAATTGGACGACGGGGATCGCCATCGGCACGGCCGGCCCTCGCCGTTATCGGCTGTACAAGCCGCCCGGCGTTCGGCGCAACGAGCGTCTCCCCTTGCTGGTCATGCTGCATGGCTGTCAGCAGGATGCCGATGCCCTGGCCGCCAGCAGCCGGATGAACAGGATCGCGGCCCGGGAGCGCTTTTTCGTGCTCTATCCCGAGCAGGATCGCCTGTCGAATGTGCAGGGCTGCTGGAATTGGTACGACACCCGATCGGGCCGGGCACAAGCCGAAACCCATTCGATCAATGCGGCCATCGAGCAGGTTTGCCTGTCGCAAGCGGTGGACCGCCAGCGGGTTGCCCTGGCGGGAATTTCCGCCGGGGCCGGCATGGCCGTGCTGCTGGCGACGCAGCATCCGGAGCGCTTTCGGGCCATCGCCATGCATTCGGGCATCGCACCGGGTGTTGCACATTCGTCGGCCAGCGCCCTCAAGGCCATGTTCGGACAAAGCGTGACAACGTCGCCGCTGCCGACAATTTCCTCCACGGTGAGGCTGCCTGCACTATTGGTCATTCATGGCGCGGCAGACCACGTGGTGGCGCCAGTGAATGGTGCTGAAGCAGCCGCGCGGTGGGGTGAGCGGGTTGGCGCTAAAGCGAGCAAACCCCGCCGGGTGCAGCGGGGCAATCGCTATGCCGCGACCATCACCGATTATCGAAAAAATGGTCGGCTGATCGCTACGCTTTGTGCCGTGGACCGCCTTGGCCATGCCTGGAGTGGTGGCGCTGCTGGACATTCTTATAGTGATCCCCAAGGCCCGGATGCCTCACGGATGATTTGGTCTTTCGTCGCCCGGCAATTTTCCCGAGGGGCTGACTAATTCTACTTTGTCAGATTACCCCCAAGCCATCGGAAGCCGTCATGCGTTAGAATGCAAGTCTATGTTTTAAATGAATTTAATGAGGCTTTTGATTACCATGTCGGCCTCAATATTCCAAACGCATCAACGAACTGGTCCGCTCGGCGCTTGCCCACTTTGACGACCACTTCCGCCCCTACCTGCCCTGTTTTCAACGTCGGACCCGCTCGGTTGAGGAGTCCGCCAAACGCTACCTGCATGGCCTGTTTCAGTGCGATCGGCGCAACATGGAGCAGATGGCCGAACCGGTGGCGGGCAGCCACTATCAGCGCCTGCACCACATGTTGAGCGAATCTAGCTGGTCACGTGCTGAGGTCAGGCAACAACTGATCGTCGATGCCAATAGCCAGTTCGGCCACAGCGCGGCCCTGGTTTTTGATGAATCCGCCTTTGCCAAGAAAGGCGAGAAGTCCGTTGGCGTGGCACGCCAATGGAACGGCCGTCTGGGCAAGACCGAGAACAGCCCGGTGGGCGTCTTCGCTGCCTTGGTGCGGGATCGCGCCTTGGTCGATGGTGAGCTGTTCGTGCCCGAGCACTGGTTTGATGACCCAGAACGCTGTCGGGAAGCGGGGATACCGCAGTCTCTGGAATTCCGAACCAAGGGTCAAATCGCCCTGGATTTGTTGTTGCGCCTGTGGCGCGAGGGGCTGCATTACAGCCATGTCGTATTCGACGCCGGTTATGGCCATCTGCCGTGGTTGTTGAACGAACTGGATGACGAGGGCGAGACTTTTCTTGCCGAGATTCATGCCGATCAGGGGATCTATCTGGAGAACCCGCTTGCCCTGATGTTTCTCGCCAAAGAGCGCCTGGCGCATCGCAAGATCACTGCCGGCATGCTCTCCTGCCACGACCTGATCGACATCCTGCGACACAAGCTGCCCAGGCCGGTATCAGCGTCGATCTCGCCTTGCGCCTGGAGGCGTGGCTCGACGGCCCGAGTGCGGAAAGCTGGCTGAAGGGCCAGATTGCTTATGATCGGTGGCAAGCCGGGCAACAGGGGCAAACGAAAGTGGCGGTCCGTCACGCGGCGACGGCCTGACCGAATCAACCTGAATCCGGCCGTTACCCCGTCGATGCAGCGCACTGAAAAAAGCCACGAAAAGCGGCTCGTACGATTTTTTTAACCAGCGCAGCATCCTGATCGCTGGGCGGGCCATGCTGGCGCGGCACGACGGGTATGAGCGCCGCGGAAGTGGCCGCCACCGGCACACGGCATCGGTCGAGACCACGAGTTGACAAGGGCTTGGAGGCTGAGTTTAATAACTGTTATTAGTCATCAGGAGAAACTGTGATGCCGACCAGTGTTGCTCTCAGCGCCCACTTCGAAACCTTCATCCGCCAGCAGGTCGACTCTGGCCGCTTCAACAACGCCAGCGAGGTAGTCCGGGCCGGACTACGCCTGCTTGAAGAGCGCGAAGCCGAACAAGCCGCCAAGCTGCAGGCCCTGCGCGCGGCGATGGCGGTGGGCCTGGCCAGCGGGCCGGGCATTCCTGCCGATGAGGTCTTTGATCGTCTGGAGGCGAAGTATCTCGCCATGGCTGAGCAAGAGGTGTGACGCGGCTGGAGTTTTTACCGCAGGCCGAGTCGGATCTTGAAACCATCGGTGACTACATCGCTCAAGACAATCCGCGCCGGGCGATGACTTTCGTCCGGGAGCTGCGCCGGCAGTGTCGCAAGATCACGGAAGCACCCCAAGCCTACCGGCCACGGCCGGAGCTCGGCAAAGGCCTGCGCTCATGCGCCTATGGCAACTACCTCGTGTTTTTCTTCGAGGAGCCTGGTCTGGTGCGGATCGTCCGGGTGCTGCATGGCGCGATGGACATCGAAGCACAGTTCGCTGAAAAAAATCGCTCCTGACGAAAAACCCACTTGAATCTCTGATCCTGAATCCGGCCGTTACCCCGTCGATGCGAGCGGCTCTGGCGGGTCCTGGCCGTGGGGCCCCAACGCACATGGATTCGACCGCCCGGCGTGTCCATCACCATGGCCTGCAGGGCCTGCGTCAGCACCGCTTCCTGATCTCAACAGACGGAAACAGGATCATTACATCAATGTGTTAGACATGTTCTGTGGTGTGAGGACAGGGATTCAGGTCTACCTCTTCGAAGGGCATCTTCGATACCTGGAAACGATTCGACGACGCTCCTCCACAGGCTCACCGATCGTATTATACTGTAAATCCTTACAGTATTTTAGCGCATCCATCTCATGCCTCTCGAACCCATGCTCCTGGCGGACCCCGAGCCTTTGCGTCTACCGCTTCCTCTCGCGGCGGTCAAAGTCTCGGCCGGATTTCCCTCGCCGGCCGCTGACTACGAGGACCGCCGGCTGGATCTCAACGAGTATCTGGTGCGAAATCCGGTGTCGACCTTCTTCTTTCCTGTGGCGGGGGACAGCATGGAGGGTGCGAGGATTTTCGACGGAGACGTGCTGGTGGTCGATCGGAGCGTCCGCCCTCGCGACGGAAGCGTCGTCGTGGCGTTTGTAGACGGCGAGCGTCTGGTCAAGCGCTTGCGCGTCCGGAACGGACAGGTCGCGCTCGTCGCCGAGAATCCGGCCTATCCGGCCATCGAAGCTCGTGAGGACGGAGAGATGTCCGTTTGGGGAGTGGTCGTCGGAGTGTTCAGGAGGATTCCGGCATGAGGCTCTTCGCCCTGGTCGACTGCAACAACTTCTACGCGTCCTGCGAGAAGCTCTTCGATCCTCGTCTGGCCGGAGTGCCGGTTGTGGTTCTGTCCAACAACGACGGGTGCGTCGTCGCGCGCAGCGCGGAAGCGAAGGAACTCGGGATCGCCATGGGAGCGCCGTGGTTCAAGATCAGGGCCGAGGCGGAGCGGGCCGGTGTTCGAGCGCTGTCCAGCAACTACGCTCTCTACGCCGACCTGTCCAACAGGGTCGTCGAGATTCTCAGGGGGTTTGCCCCGGGCATCGAGGTGTATTCGATAGACGAGTCGTTTCTCGACTTTTCCGGCTTCGACCTGCTGACCGATCCGGAGACGTTCGGCGCGGCCGTCAGAAGAAGGGTGGCGGAGTGGCTGGGACTCGCCGTCTGCGTCGGGTTTGGGCCGACCAAGACGCTGGCGAAGCTCGCCAACTTCTGCGCGAAGAAGGGGTTGGCCGGAACCGATGGTGTCTGCGTCATTCGACGTCCGGATTCGCCGGAACTTGACGAGCTTCTCGGCCGCATTCCTGTCGAGGAGGTCTGGGGCGTCGGGCGCAGGATAGCTCATCGCCTGACGCAGAAGGGAATCCGCTCTGCGCGGGATCTGCGCAACGCCGACCCTGCGATGATTCGTTCCAGGTTCTCCGTCGTGCTGGAGCGAACAGTGCGAGAACTCGCGGGGACGTCCTGTCTCGCTTTGGAGGAGGTGCTTCCGGACAAAAGACAAATCGCGGTCACGCGGTCCTTCGGCTCGCGCGTCCACAAGATCGGCGACCTCACTGACGCCATCGCGCATCACGCGAGCCGGGCTGCCGGGAAGCTTCGAGCGCAGAACTCCGTCGCCGCGCTGATTACGGTGTTCGCCAGAACGAGTCCGTTCTCCGACAAAGACCCGTGGTATTCCGGCTCGCTCGCGCTACCCTTGGGAGAGCATTCCTCGGACGAGAGAAGAATCGTCGGACTGGCCGCTCGTGGCGTCCGCGGAATCTATCGGCCGGGATTCGCCTACGCGAAGGCGGGCGTGGTGCTCTCGGAGATAGTGCCCGCCGATAAGGCTCCGGGAGACCTCTTCACGGACGACGAGGCTCGCGAGAGGGCCGTGCGACTCATGAGCGCGATGGACGCGATCAACGCCCGGTTCGGAAGAGGCGCGTTGCGCTCCGCGGCGGTTCGAGCGGCGAGCGGTCCATGGGTGATGAATCAAGGCAGTCTGTCGCCGGCCTACACGACGAGTTGGGAGGAGCTTCCCATCGCGCGGGCATTGTAATCTGGCCGTTGACATCCTCCCCGGCTGAAGGCTGGAGATTCCTGCGGCGAAGAGGCGCGGCACTGATCTGCTCATCAAGCCGCCTCTGATTCGCTTCGGTGGGTTCCTGCTGCTGGCGACATGACTGCATCGCTCACTTCACAGGCGAACCGGACGTGTCCCGCCCTTAGTACATTGATCGCGCCGACCACATCGGCGTTTTCCTCGAAGCCGCATTCGACGCAGCAAAATTGCGCCTGCGTCTGGCGATTCTCTGCCGACACAAGCCCGCAGGCCGGGCAGGTGCGGCTGGTGTTACGCGGTGGCACCAACATCAATACCAACAATTGATGTCGAAGGATGTACAGGTGGCTCCACCTCGCGCTCGGTCTGGATCGACACGAACCACTTGCCGCAGGCTTGGCTCACGGTGATGTTCTTCACCGTGCCGAGAACGGCTCTGCTGTTGCGGTAGCGCAGCCAGCCGAGCTTGGGCAGGAACAGGCGGCTGTTGGCCTGGTTGAGCTTGATCTGTTTCGGGTCGGGGTAGCGGAAGCTGTCGCCCTGTCCTTTTTTCTTGAAACGCGGGAAGTCGGCGCGTTTGGCGAAAAAGTTCGCGTAGGACATCTCCAGATCCTTGAGCGCCTGTTGCAGCGGATGCACGGGCGCATTGGCCAGCCATGGCGCGGTGCGCCCCGATGGCAGCGGCGCACCGTTTCGCCATGCTGTGAGTTCCTTGCACAGTCCGGCGTAGCCGAGCTTCTTTTCGCCATGCTCGTAGCGTTCCTTCTGCAACGCCAGCGCCTCATTGAACACGAACCGGCACGAGCCTTTGATGCGGCGCATGTGCCGTTCCTGCTGGCCGTCGGGCATCAGTTGATCCGTGCGCAAACCTGACCAGGCAAGCCCTGGGCATTACCACATCAAGTCATCCGGAATCTTGAAGTCGGCATAGGGATCATCGGCATCCACTGCGGTGCTGCTCTTTTGCACCCGCACCACGAGGGTGGGGTCACGTTCGGCGATCTTGTCCGCAATCACCCGGGGGATCAGTTCGATGTCGTCGTTCAGGCAGACGATCACGAGATTGCCGGCTATCAGTTCGGACTGAACCTGGGCTGACACATACAGCCGTTTGATCTTGTTGGCGTGGGTGAAGTGGTAGGCGATGTCGCCCGCACCCTTGCTCTGGCGGCTCTGCTGCACCATCTGGGCGATCTGCGCCAGGATCGCCTTTTCTCTGGCGGCAGCATCGCGCTGGGCATTGAGTTGCCGCACCCGCTCCGCGTTCTTGCGCTGGGTTTCGAGGGCGGCCAGGCGAATTTCATCCACACTTTGCGTGCCGGTCTGGCGCTCCTGCTTTTGTTGAATGCTTTTTTCCTGCTTGGCCTTGTTGACCTTTTTCTTGTCGATCAAGCCGGCTTTCAAAAACTGATCCTGCAAAGAAGCCATGAGGCTACTCCATCAATAAGGGCTGTTCCGGGCGGGGAAGGGGAGTAAGCATAGCAAAGCTGCCGGGAACCGCAATGACGGCTGACGGGTGCGGATCATGTGTGGATCATGTGCGCAGCGCAGACCCAGTTGCCTGGAAGTTCTGCCGGCAGTGGGGGCGGACGTCCCTTGGCCGAGGCAGAGCAACTGCCGCAGTAGCTGGAAGACGGGACGAACCGGAGCCGCTGGATTCCTGAGCGGCGGTTTCCGGGCAGGAAAGCCCATCCTCCTGCCCCGGAAACCCGGATAATGGCGGCCAATTCGTTTGGAACGCAGGGACTCCCGCATGGAAATCAAGGTCAATTTTCTCGACAAGCTTCGTCTCGAAGCCAGATTCGATGACTTCACGGTCATCGCCGATCAGCCCATCCGCTACAAGGGCGAAGGCTCGGCGCCGGGGCCGTTTGATTACTTTCTGGCTTCGTCGGCCCTGTGTGCGGCTTACTTCGTGAAGCTCTACTGCGACACGCGCCATATTCCGACCGAGCACATCCGCCTGTCGCAGAACAATATCGTCGATCCGGACAACCGCTACCAGCAGATTTTCAAGATCCAGGTCGAGTTGCCGGCGGATATTTCCGGGAAGGACCGGCAGGGCATTTTGCGTGCCATCGAGCGCTGTACCGTCAAGAAGGTGGTGCAGACCGGGCCGGAGTTCGTCATCGAGGCGGTCGGGAATCTCGACGCCGACGCGCAGGCCTTGCTGACGCTGCAGCCGGATGCGGCAGCGAGCACCTGTATCGCCGGCAAGGATCTGCCGCTGGAACAGACCATCGCCAACATGTCCGGCATTCTGGCTGGCTTGGGCATGAAGATCGAGATCGCGTCCTGGCGCAATCTGGTGCCCAACGTCTGGTCGCTGCATATCCGCGACGCCCATTCGCCGATGTGCTTTACCAATGGCAAGGGCGCCACCAAGGAAAGCGCGCTGGCCTCGGCCCTGGGCGAGTTCATCGAGCGTCTGAGTTGCAACCATTTTTACAACGACCAGTACTGGGGCGAGGAATTCGCCAACGCGCCCTTCGTGCATTATCCGGAGGAGCGCTGGTTCAAGCCGGGGCGCAGTGAAGACACCGAGGACGCGCTACCGGAGGGCCTGCTCGATGAATATTGCCTGGCCCTCTACAACCCGGATGGCGAACTGCGCGCCTCGCACCTCTATGACACCAATTCCGGCAATACCGGACGTGGCATCTGCGCGCTGCCCTATGTGCGCCAGTCGGACGGCGCAGTGGTTTATTTTCCGACCAACCTGATCGACAACCTCTTTCTCAGCAACGGCATGAGCGCCGGCAACACGCTGGCGGAGGCGCAAGTGCAGTGCCTGTCGGAAATTTTCGAGCGCGCCGTCAAGCGCGAAATCCTCGAAGGTGAAATCGCCCTGCCGGATGTACCGGCCGAGGTGCTGGCGAAATATCCCGGCATCCTGGCCGGTATTGCCGAACTGAAAAAGCAGGGTTTCCCGGTGCTGGTCAAGGACGCCTCGCTCGGCGGCCAGTTCCCGGTGATGTGCGTGACCCTGATGAACCCGCGCACCGGCGGCGTGTTCGCCTCCTTCGGCGCCCACCCCAGCCTGGAAGTGGCGCTCGAACGCAGCCTGACCGAACTGCTGCAGGGCCGCAGCTTTGAAGGCCTGAACGATCTGCCGCGGCCGACCTTCGAGCGCAACGCCGTCACCGAGCCGAACAACTTCGTCGAGCACTTCATCGACTCCAGCGGTGTCGTGTCGTGGCGATTCTTCAGCGCCAGGGCCGATTACGAATTCGTCGAGTGGGATTTCTCCGGCCACGGCGAAAATTCCAATGCCGATGAAGCCGCCACCCTGTCCGGCATCCTCGCCGACCTGGGCAAGGAGGTGTACATGGCGGTCTACGATCATCTGGGTGGCCGTTTCAAGGCGACGGCCTGCCGCATCCTGGTGCCGGGTTATTCGGAAATCTACCCGCTGGAGGACCTGATCTGGGACAACACCAACAAGGCGCTGGCCTTTCGCGCCGACATCCTGAACCTGCACCACCTGGACGATGCCGGCCTCGAAGCGCTGCGCCAACGCCTGGAAGACAGCGAGCTGGATGACTATACCGACATCATCTCCCTGATTGGTGTCGAGTTCGATGAGAACACCCCCTGGGGCCAGCTGACCATTCTGGAATTGAAGCTGCTGATCAACCTTGCCCTGCAGGATTTCGAGGCCGCCAAGGAACAGGTCGAGGCCTATCTGCAATACAACGAAAACACCGTCGAGCGCGGCCTGTTCTACCAGGCGCTCGATGTGGTGCTCGAAGTGCTGCTCGATGAGGAACTGGAACTGGCCGACTTTGAGCCCAACTTCCGCCGCATGTTCGGCAACGAGCGGATGGACGCGGTGCTAGGCTCGGTGGAGGGCAGCGTGCGCTTTTATGGCCTGACCCCGACCAGCATGAAACTCGAAGGCCTGGACCGCCACTTGCGCCTGATCGACAGCTACCGGAAGGCGCACACGGCGCGGGGCCGGGCGGCGGGATTGTCACGTTAGCGTTCCAGGGGGGATTCGAGGGGATTTGAGGGGATTCGCGCATCACGACATGTTCTGTCGCCGCCGCTGACTTCGTCATTGACTTTGTCATTGACTTTGTCATTCCGGGAGCGCCGGGTCCGGTGGCTCGTCGACTCAGCTCAATGCCTTATCCACCACCTCGAACACATCCCGTGACAGCCCCGGGTGTTGCCGCAGGCTTTCGAGGGCGGCTTGGGCGTGGGCCTGGCGCGTTGCGTCGAACTTTTTCCAGCGGTCGAAGCAGCGCGCGAGGCGGGAGGCTACCTGGGGATTTCTGGGGTCGAGTCGTTTGATCTGTTCGGCCAGGAAGCGGTAACCGGCGCCGTCGGCGCTGTGGAAGCGGACCAGATTGGTGCCGAAGGCGCGCAGCAGGGCATAGACCTTGTTCGGGTTGTTGAGCTCGAAGGCCGGGTGCTGGGTGAGTCGCCGCACGGTTTCCAGGGTATCCGGGCGGCGGCTGGTGGATTGGGCGGCCAGCCATTTGTCCACCACCAGGGCTTCTTTTTGCC
Source organism: Azovibrio sp. (assembly GCF_049658005.1). Taxonomy (NCBI): domain Bacteria; kingdom Pseudomonadati; phylum Pseudomonadota; class Betaproteobacteria; order Rhodocyclales; family Rhodocyclaceae; genus Azovibrio; species Azovibrio sp. The sequence goes on from NZ_JBASOH010000070.1 coordinate 11,159, forward strand.
AGCGCTGGTAGAACCCGGCCAGGGCCTGTTCGCGTTCCGGGCAGTGTTCGGCGTTGATGTTGGCGAGGGCGGCGAGGGCAGCGAACTGGTCGGTCATGTTGTCGGCCGTCTGGAACTGGGTCCAGGCGAGTTCGCGGCTGGCCGGAGTGTCCAGTTCGAGCAGATAGCCTAAGCAGAGGTTGCGCAGGGCGCGGCGCCCGGCTTCTGCCGCATTGGGGACGTAGGGGGCGCTGGGGGCCAGTTGGGTGTAAAGCTTGCTGAATTCCGGTTGCAGGGTTTGGGCCAGATGCAGGCGCAGGCCATTGCGGGCGGCATGGAGGGCGTCGGGATTCACCACGTCCAGGCTTTCGGCCAGGGTGCTTTCGCCGGGGAGGGTCAGGGCCTCGGCGACGAAGGCGGTGCCGCGTTCCGGGTACTGGGTCAGAAGATGCCGCGCCGCCGCCACGAAGCTCGCGGGCCAGACCGGGCTCTGGCCGGCCTCGATGCGGGCGGTGGCCTCCAGGATCAGCCGGGAGGCGAGGCGCTGGCCGGCTTCCCAGGCATTGAAAGGGTCGGATTCGTGAGCCAGGAGCAAGGTGAGGTCGGCATCGCGGTAGGGAAAGTCGAGGATCACCGGAGCGGAAAAATCCCGCAGCAAGGAGGGCAGGGGAGCGACGGGGACGGACTCGAAGGTGAAGCGCTGGCGGGCTTGGTCAAGCAGCAGGGTGCGGGCGGTATCCTGCAGTTCCTCGCCGTCGGGGGCGAACAGGACGGTGCGGATGGGAATCAGGTAAGGGGGCGCGTCCGGGGCCTTGGGGTTGGACTGGGTGAATTCCAGGGTGTAGCACTGGCGCTCGGCGTCGTAGTGGCCGCTGGCTGTGACATGGGGCGTGCCGGGGTATCGGTACCAGTTCATGAACTGGCCAAAGTCGGTGCCGGAGGTGTCGGCCATGGCGGCGACGAAATCCTCGCAGGTGACGGCCTGGCCGTCGTGGCGGCGGAAGTATTCGTCCAGGCCCTTTCTGAAGCCGTGGCGGCCGATCAGGGTCTGGATCATGCGCACCACTTCGGCGCCCTTCTCATAGACGGTGGCGGTATAGAAGTTGTTGATCTCGACATAGGACTCGGGCCGCACCGGATGGGCCATGGGGCCGGCATCCTCGGGGAACTGGGCGGCGCGCAGGCCACGCACCTCGCGGATGCGGGCCGTCTGGGGGTTGTGCAGGTCGGCGCCGAATTCCTGGTCGCGGAACACGGTGAGCCCTTCCTTCAGGGAAAGCTGGAACCAGTCCCGGCAGGTGACGCGGTTGCCGGTCCAGTTGTGGAAATATTCGTGCGCCACGACCCGGTCGATGTTCTCGAAATCGACATCGGTGGCGACGTCGGGCCGGGCCAGCACGTATTTGGTGTTGAAGATGTTGAGGCCCTTGTTTTCCATGGCGCCCATGTTGAAGTCGCCCACGGCGACGATCATGTAGTGGTCCAGGTCGCATTCCAGGCCAAAGCGCTGCTCGTCCCAGGCCATGGCTTTCTTCAGGGCCGCCATGGCGTGGGTGCATTGATCCAGCTTGCCCGGTTCGACATGGATGGCGAGCTGCACCGTGCGGCCGGAGGCGGTGGTAAAGCTGTCCTGGAGCACGTCCAGCTTGCCGGCCACCATGGCGAACAGGTAGCAGGGCTTCTTGAACGGGTCTTCCCAAGTGGCGAAATGGCGACCGCCTCTTTCGTCACCGCTGGCGACGGGGTTGCCGTTGGCGAGCAGCACCGGCAGGCGCGCCTTGTCGGCATGCAGGGTGACCGTGTACCGGGCCATCACGTCGGGCCGGTCCAGGAACCAGGTGATGCGGCGAAAGCCCTCGGCCTCGCACTGGGTGAAGTAGCCGTCTTTGGAACGATACAGGCCGGAAAGCTTGGTGTTGCCATCGGGGTGGATGCGCACCCGGGTTTCCAGGGTGAAGCGTTCGGGCAGGTCGGTGAGGATCAGTTTGCCAGGCGCGAAAGTGTGGGGATGGGGTTTGCCATCCACCTGCACGCTCAGGGTCTCCAGTTCATCCCCATCGAGTTCCAGGGCCGGGCTGCCGGCCGCAGCAGGGTTGCGGGCCAGGTTGATGCAGGCCGTGACCAGGGCGATGGTTTCGTCTGCCTGGGGCTGGAAATCCACATCCAGATCCAGGTTGTGCACCAGGTAGGCGGGCGGAGTGTAGTCGGCCAGGCGGATGGTCTGGGGGAGGCGCTGGTTCATGAGGCACATTCATTGGGGTCGTCGGACCTTGCATGATAACGGATACCCGGGCCGGCATCTTCCCCCTGGAGGCGCCGCGCGATATAAACATACCGAAACATACCGCCCGATTGCGGGCATGGCCTATCAACACGGCTTGCGCTCTGCCCGCTCTGCCCGCTCTGCCTTACCGCGCGGCTCACGGCGCCATCCCGTCGCCGCTACGCTCTTCATCGCCAGCATTCTGGCGCACGATGGACAGTTGCTTTAGCAACTCTGGCCACCAGCCCTGCACCGTCTCCACATGTGACGGCCAAGCGTGACGGCCAAGCCCGACAAAGTACTTTACTTCTACGTTCCCCACAAACTTGACAGCGGCGCTGCCCAGATTCCAGATCCCAAGGGCATCGTCTCGGTGCCGTCATACTTTCGCTCTGCGACAAAGGCAACAGCGACAGGGTTTCCATTCGGCCCGCGAGTGAGTCGGCCACGGTGGGTAGCGCCATCAAGTTGGCCGAACCGGTCAGCAGGAAACGGCCAGGGCGCCGGTCTTCGTCCACGCTTTTCTTGATGGCCAGTAGCAGCTGAGGCGCGCGCTGGATTTCATCGATCACGGCTCGATCCAGGCTGCGAATCATCCCGACCGGATCTTCCCGTGCCGACAGCAAGGTCAGCGCATCGTCCAGGGTCAGGTAGCGCAACCCCTGCTGTTCTGCGATTTGCCGTACCAGCGTTGTCTTACCGGCCTGACGCGGACCGGCCAACAACACGACCGGCGTGTCCAGCAGCGCTTCAGCAATGCGCTGTTCGATCCGACGCGGGAAAAGGGATGCCATATGAAAAAGGGATGCCATATTCATGCAAAAATAGTACCGTAAATCTCGGAAAGCAATAACGTAAATTCCGGAATCACTAGACGTAAATATCGGAATGAAAGCGCGTGAATCGCGGAGCGGATAGGCTTCACGTTCTCCAAACGCAAAATCCTCCCCGGAGGTGCCGCTCGATGCAGACAATCCGCCTGGTGCGGCCGCAGCCTGCCGACACGGTGCCCATGAAGGTCAATGGCGCCCTGCCACGATGAAGCCGTGACGAGCCAAGTCGAAGCGTGCTGCCGGGCGTTGAACCGGTACCTGGGCGTTGAACCAGTACCTGGGCGTTGAACCAGTACCTGGGCGAGCGCGCTCAATTTGAGCACCAGGATCGGCACGATGTCGGCGCGATGTCGGCGCTTTGCCTGGCAAGCGCCGCGGGGGGTCAAGGCTGAGATGAATTCTGGATGCGGGCGATCTGCCCGGGAATTTCCTGGGCCGGCAGGGGTTGACTGAAGTAGTAGCCCTGGATGCTGGTGCAACGCCGGGATTGCAGCCACAGGAACTGCTCCCGGGTTTCCACGCCTTCGGCCACGGTTTCCAGGCCCAGTTGCTGGGCCATGGCCAGGATGGTGCTGACGATGGCGGCGTCTTCGGCTTTTTCGGTCAGCTGGCGCACGAAGGACTGGTCGATTTTCAGTTTCTGTACCGGCAGGCGGCGCAGGTAGGCGAGGCTGGAGTAGCCGGTACCGAAGTCGTCGATGGAAAGCGAGATCCCCAGATCGCGCAGTTGATGTACGGTTTCCAGGGTTTCTTCCACGTCCTGGATCAGGATCGATTCGGTCAGCTCCAGTTCGAGGCGTTCGGGCGGGAGTTGCTGGCTTGTCAGGGCCTGGCGCACGCTATTGACGAGATCGCCGCGCTTGAACTGAACCGAGGAAAGGTTGACGGCGATGCGCAGATCGAGCCCCTGATCCTGCCAGAGGCGGGCCTGGCGGCAGGCTTCCTGCAGCGCCCAGGCGCCCAGGGGAACGATCAGGCCGCTTTCTTCCGCGAGGGGGATGAACTCGACAGGAGAGATGTAGCCCCGCTCCGGGTGGGGCCAGCGCAGCAAGGCTTCGACGCTGCGGACCTGGCCGGTTTCGCTCTGGACCAGAGGCTGGTAATGGAGCTGGAACTGGTGTTGGGCCAAGCTCTCGCGCAGGGCATTTTCGAGCTGCAGGCGGGCCAGGGCATCGGAGCTCATCTGGGCCCGGTAGAAGCGGAAGGTGTTGCGGCCGCTCTCCTTGGCCTGGCGCATGGCCGAGTCGGCGCGGGGCAGCAGTTCGGCGAAGTCGTGCCCATCATCCGGGTACAAGGCGATGCCCAGCGAGGCGGAAATCTGGATTTCCTGGTCTTTCTGCCAGAAAGGCTGGGTGAGTTCCTGCAGCAAGCGCTGGGCTTGCTGGCTGGTCTGGTCGATATTGGCCACCTCGCTGAGCAGGATGAGGAATTCATCGCCGCCCTGGCGGCTGAGCACATCGGCCTGGCCCAGCCCTTGCTGCAGGCGGCGGGCAATTTCGACCAGCAGGGCATCTCCGACCAGATGACCGAGGGAGTCGTTGATGGTCTTGAAACGGTCCACATTCAGGAGCAGCAAGGCAGCCCGGCGGCCCAGCCCGGCGGCCATGCTCAGGGCCTGGTCGATGCGGCTCTGGAACAGGAGACGGTTGGGCAGGCTGGTGAGGGGGTCGTGATTGGCGAGGTAGTCGATGCGGGATTCGGCTTCCTTGCGCTCGGTGAGGTCGGCAATGATGGTGACGTAATGGGTGGTCTTGCCCTGGCTGTCGATGACCGGGGAAATGCTCAGCCATTCCGGGTGGAGTTCCCCGGATTTGCGTTGGTTCCAGACTTCACCCTGCCAGCGCTCCCCGGCTCCCAGGCGACTGCACTGGATCCGCAGCCGGGTCTCCAGAAAGGCCGCCGGCCGGCCCAGGGTTTCCTCGGCGGTGAAGCCGGTGATCCTGGTGAAGGCCTGGTTGATCGAGTGCACCCGGAACTGGGCGTCGGTGATGGCGATGGCGTTGGGGCTGTCGTCATAAACGTGGGCGGCCAGCTTCAGCTCTTCCTCGGTACGCTTGATCCGGCTGATGTCGCTGATCATGGCGAAGGAGCCGGAGAAGCGTCCGTGTTCATCGAACAGCGGCGTAGCTGAAACCAGACACCAGAACATGTTGCCATTGCTGCGCAGAAAACGCCGCTCATAAACGGTGGCGGTGCCCTGGCGACGTAGATCCATCTGCTGCCGGTGGTTTTCCTCTTCCACGGCAGGGATGAAATCGTCCACCGACCGGCCCAGCATGCGCTCCAGCGGCAGCATCAGCATGTCGCAGGTGCGCTGGTTGGCGTAGCTCACGCGCAGTTCGGCATCGAAGATCCAGACGCCTTCCAGGGTGGTTTCGATGATGCGCCGAAAGCGGGCATCGGCGGCCTTGAGGGCCATGTCGAGGCGTTTTCGGCGCACGATCTGCCAGGCTTCGTTGGCGATGAAGCGGGCCAGGCGGTCATCATCCGCGTCATGCTCCCGGGGTTTTTCCCCCAGTTCGAGGCAGAGGCAGGGAGCGCCGTTTTCCTCGATCTCGATCCGGCAGGCCGGCGCGGCAGCCCCGAGCTGCAGGACCGATTGCGGTGCTTTCCCCTGTTCGGGGCAGACCAGAATCTGGCCACTCTTGCTCCCGGTCAGGTGCATCGCCTCGTGCAGGGCGCGGATCAGGGTCCCGGTTTCACTCAGGCCTGCCGCCTGGGCATGCAGCTTGAACAGCGAGTGGGCCAGGGCTTGCTCTCGCTCGGCCCGCTGCTGGGCCAGTTCTTCGGCGTTCAGCAAGGCATTCAAAGCCCGGCCCAGCATGCCGATTTCATCATCGACCTGAATGGGAATGCGCACCCCCTCATTGCCCCGGGCCCGCAGGGAGACGGCTTCGGCCATCATTTCCACCGGCGCAACCACATGGCGCTTGAGCAGTCGCCAGGTGGCCAGGGTGGCAATCAGCATGACCACGGCCATGGACAGCAGCAGGAACATCAGGTTGCGCCGCTGGCTGGCCAGGGCGGGGGCGGCATCGAGCACGACGGAAACCGCTGCCCGGATGGGCTGGCCGGTAGCCTGCTGGGTGGGGGTCAGGGAAATTTCTCCGACGAACTGCCAGGCGGGGGGCTCATCATGGTACTGTACCCGGCGTCCGCCTTCGTACAGCACCTGGCGCAGGGCCTTCAGTTCTTGTTCGTCTTCGGAAATGTCGTCCAGATTCCGACCCAGCCAGGCACGGTGGGTGCTGGCGATGATTTGGAGGGGGTGGGCCAGGGCGACGCTGATGCGCCTGATTTGCCGTTCGCCCCCCATGATGGTGACCTGGCGCTGCAGTTCCATGCGGTCGTGGGATACCTCCAGGGCGCCCTGAATGGCTTCGAGGATGGTCTGGGCCTGGTGCTGGATCTGCGCTTCCTGGTTGCGTTTATTTTGCAGTACCGAAATCAGGGTGACGCTCAGGAAGAATAGGCAGACCAGCGCCAGCAAGGGGACCAGCAGGACGTTGCGCAGGGTTTTCCGGGGCAGGGCGGGGGGCGTCATGATGCGCGGGCCTGGGTGACGATCCGGGGGGTGAGGCTGCAGCCGCCGGCCAGCAGGGTCAGGGCGGGCCGCACGGTGGCAAGAAAGTTGCGGCGCCTGAGGTGGGCGGTGGTGTGATCGCCAGACATTGGCGATGGCTCCCGGGAAGGTTGGACGGAGGGTGAAGGCTTCGAGAGCTTACAGCAAGTCTTGCAGGGTCCGGGGCATTTATGGCTCAACTTGGCCGATATGGCCGAAATGGCCGATATGGCTCAGCAGCCACTGGCTGGCGAGATGGGTGGTGGTTTCAAAATGCGGGGGGGCCGTGAATTCCCGGTCGGCATCGGGAATGATCTGGATCTTGCAATGCCGCCGGGCTTTTTCCTGGCAGCGCCGGCCCGAAGCCTGGCCATGGCTGTCCCCGGCGCCAAACAACAGCAGGGTCGGACATTCCAGGGTTTCCAGGTAGAACGCGCCGGCCTGATCCGGCAGTCCGCCCCGGCAGACCAGGGCGCTGACCTGGGCATCCCGCTGGGCACTGGCCCGCAGGGCAGCAGGCACGGCTTCGCCACTCGCCAGGATGCTGCAGGGCAGGGGGGCGAGCAGGGCTTCCCGGCGCAGCCAGGCCAGGCAATCGAGGATGCGCTGGGTGAGGAGCGGCACATTGTTCTGCAGATTGCCGTTCTGGGGGTCCCGGAAGCTGATGAGGTTGATGAGCAGGGTGGCGAAGCCCTGCTGTTCCTGGACTCGGGCCGCATATTCATGGCGGCAGCCGGGATGCACCCCGCCCGCCTGGGGCAGCAGCACCAGCCCCCGGGGCGCTTCCGGCAGCGCCAGGCTGGCGTAGAGGTGGGCGCGGCCGGAGACGATGCCGATTTCCTGGGGAATCACGAGAGGCGGATGGGAATGGGGGGAATGTTGTGTGAGTCGACATGCGCGGCAAAGCGGCCCGGTATCTTGAGGCCGCACTGCGGGCATGCGCCGGCGGGGGTGAGACGGTAACGCAGGATGCGGTGCCAGTCCCGCGCCACCAGCTCACTGCCGCAGCCGGGGCAGGCGGTAACGGCGCCGGCCGGGTCATGGACATTGCCGGTGTAGACATAATGGAGTCCGGCGGCCAGGGCCTGTTCCCGGGCCCGGGTGAGGGTGGCGGGCGGCGTGCCGGGGACATCCTGCATCCGGCCGGCGCCGTGGAAGGCGGTGAAATGCAGGGGCACATCCGGCCCCAGGTGTTCGGCCACCCAGGCACACAGGGCTTCGATTTCCGCCGGGTCGTCGTTGTGGCCGGGAATCAGCAGGGTGGTGAGTTCCAGCCAGCAGTCGGTTTCCTTGTGAATGTATTCGAGGATATCGAGCACCGGCTGCAGGTGGCCGGCGCAGAGCTTGTAATAGAAGTTGTCGCTGAAGGATTTCAGGTCGACATTGGCGGCGTCCATGGCGGTAAAGAATTCCCGCGCCGGTTCGGGGCGGATGTAGCCGGCGGTGACCGCCACGTTGAGGATGCCCGCTTCCCGGCAGGCCCGGGCCGTGTCCAGCACGTACTCGGCGGAAATCACCGGGTCGTTGTAGGTGTAGGCCACCGAGCGGGCCTGCCAGGCCAGGGCCGCATCGGCAATGGCGTCGGGGGAAGCGGGCAGCAGCTCTTCCTCCTGGGCCTTGGCGTGGGAAATTTCCCAGTTCTGGCAGAACTTGCAGGCGAGATTGCAGCCGGCGGTGCCGAAGGAGAGCACGCTGCTGCCCGGGTAAAAATGGTTCAGGGGTTTCTTTTCGATCGGGTCGAGGCAAAAGCCGGAGGAGCGGCCATAGACGGTCAGCACCATCTGCCCGCCCTGTATCCGGCGGGTGTAGCAGGCGCCGCGCTGGCCTTCATGCAGGCGACAATTCCGGGGGCAAAGATCGCACTGGATGTGGCCATCGGGCAGCGGGTGCCACCAGCGGGCGGGCGTATTCATGGTTGTTCCTTCCATTTCTTGACCTGATAGCGCCAAAAACGTAGTTCCGGGCTCCAGTGGCTGGGCGGCAGGCCGGCCTTGCGGCAGAGCTGGCCGAGAAAATCCTCCGGGTCCGGCAACTGTTCCCAGACCTGGGGCAGAAAAGTGGCCCGGCGGCTGCCTTCGGCCAGGATCAGGCCATCCTCGCCGGGGCGCAGCTGGGCGAGCAGGTCGGCCCTGTCCCGGCAGGCAATGGCCTGCGGCGCCGAGAGCAGGGAGACTTCGATGCGGATCTGCGGCCATTCGGCGACGCTCACCGGGGCAAAGCGGGGGTCCTCGAAGGCGGCGGCGCAGGCATTGTGAATCACATCCTCGGCCAGGGGGCGCCAGGCGGTGAGGCTGCCGATGCAGCCCCGCAGCTCGCCGTTCCGGGTCAGGGTGACGAAGCTTGCGCCCGGTTCCTGCAGGTTTTCCGGCAGGCGCGGCGGCGGCGCC